>JAQWNM010000005.1 GCA_029268615.1 SAR86 cluster bacterium
ATCACTTTCAACTACTGCTTGGCAACTAAGCCTAGATTCCGCTTCTAAGCCCCAAGCCTTATCAAGCATATCTTCCTCTTCTTCGCTGGCAAAATCTAACGAATTAAAACCTTTCCTCACAATCACATGGCAAGTTGTGCAAGCACAAGATAATTCACAAGCATGTTCTATCTTTACGTCATTCTCTAAAAGGACTTCTGCTACCGTTTGGCCTGGTTTTGCTTCAAGAACTGCTCCATCAGGACAAAGCTCCTTATGAGGCTTTACTTTGATTACAGTCATTTAGGATAGAGTTATGTATCTACTTCGAAACTCTCACCGCAGCCACAAACTGCGCTTACATTAGGATTTAAGAATTTAAGACCTTCATTGGCTCCGTCAACTGAGAAATCAATCTTCGTTCCTTTAAGAAACTTAAAAGAGTCTTTGTCTATGTAAACTGAAACACCTTCAAAGGTAAAAATAACATCTTCAGGACCTTTCTCATTCACATAATCCAATTCATATGTATAACCAGAACAGCCTGTAGCTTCAAGTACAGAAAACCTTACTCCTAAATAATCTTTATTAGCAAGACTGCTTGAGAAATGATCTACAGCTGTATCAGTTAATGAAAAGCTGTTTGGATCAAAAGATACTGGCGAAGAACTACTCATTAATTTATATCTTAGATTCGTAATCCTCTATTGCCTTATGAATGCTGTCTTCTGCTAAAACTGAGCAATGAATCTTGATAGGTGGTAAATCTAAAGCATTAGCAATATCTTTATTTTTTATCTCTCTTGCTTCCTCAAGCGTCTTTCCTACAAGCATGTCTACAAGCTCACTGGAGGATGCAATTGCTGAACCACATCCATAAGTTTTAAACTTTACATCCTTTATTACATTTGAGTTATTCATAGATTCACATTTTATTTGTAGTCTCATAACATCTCCACAAGCTGGAGCTCCAACCATGCCTGTACCTACATCTTTTTCTTTTGGATCCCATTTACCAACACTAGATCCTTCTGGGTTAGACAGAGTTTTCTCAAATTTATCTACTACTTTTTTACTATAAGCCATAATTATTCCTATATTAATTATACATTATTTTCAGTGGGCCACCCATTCTACAGAATCTAGGTCTACCCCATCTTTATACATGTCCCATAAAGGAGATAGTTCTCTTAACTGAATAACCGCAGTCTTTACTAGATTTATGGTGTAATCTATTTCTTCATCTGTCGTAAACCTCCCAACGGCAAACCTTATTGAGCTATGGGCTAATTCATCTTTCATGCCCAATGCTCTAAGCACATAAGATGGCTCTAAACTTGCAGAAGTGCAAGCGGAACCAGATGACACAGCAATATCTTTTAAAGCCATCATTAAGGACTCTCCTTCTATAAAGTTAAAACTAACATTCATAAAACCACTTACTTTCTGATCTGTATCTCCATTCAAGTAAACTTCTTCAATATCTTGCAATTCTTTCCAAAAACGATCTCTCATTTCTTTTATTTTGATGTTTTCCTCTTTCATCTCCTTTTTTGCTATTTTGAAAGCTTCTCCCATGCCAACTATTTGATGAGTAGGAAGAGTTCCTGACCTCATACCTCTTTCATGTCCACCACCATGGATTTGGGCTTCAAGTCTAATTCTAGGTTTTCGACTTGCATAAAGCGCTCCAATTCCTTTAGGGCCATACGTCTTATGTGAAGAAAAGGACATCAAATCGACTTTGAGAGACTGTAAGTCTATGTCTACTTTTCCTGTACTTTGAGCTGCATCTACATGAAAGATTATTCCTTTTTCTCTAATGATCTCTCCAATTGATTTAATATCATTTATAACACCAATCTCATTATTTACATGCATTAGCGAAACTAATATTGTTTTATCAGTTATTGTTTTATTAATTTGTTCTGGTGAGATAATTCCATTTGAATCTGGATCAAGGTAAGTTACTTCAAATCCTTCTCTTTCCAATTGACGACAAGTATCTAAGACAGCCTTGTGCTCTATCTTTGAAGTAATAATATGATTGCCCTTATCTTTATAAAACCTAGCTGCTCCCTTAATTGCTAGATTGTCTGATTCAGTCGCTCCTGAAGTCCAAACTATTTCTCGGGGATCACAATTTACTAGAGCTGCAATACTAGACCTAGCCTCTTCAACAGCTTCTTCAGCCTTCCAACCAAAAATATGGGATCTAGAAGCAGGATTGCCAAAGTTACCTTCTAACGAAAGACATTCTTGCATTTTATTTATAACCCTCGGATCTACTGGAGTAGTGGAAGCATAATCAAAATATATTGGTAATCTCATTTACTTATCCTCTAGCTATTAATTTATTTAAATTAAATTGCCTATCTATAACAGACTTGGTATGTTGAGAAAGAAGAACATCAGTAATAGTCTTAGAATAAAGAAAATTTTCAACGTTCTTATTCAAGTCAGACCACAAGCCATGAGTGAGACACGACATACCCTGGTTACAATTACCAGATCCTTTACAACTAGTAGCATCCATTTTATTTTCTAAATTCGAAACTATCTGACCTATTGAAATTTTATTAGGATTTTTAGCAAGTCTAAAACCACCTTTAGGGCCTCTAGCTGCTTCTAAAATACCTGATATCCTTAAAATTCTAAAGATTTGTTCTAAATATGGTAGGGGGATATTCTGACGAACTGAAATCTCAGATATAGACGTAAATGAATTTCTTGGCTGATGTGCGGCCATATCTAAAATGGCCGTAACAGCGTATTTACCTTTTGTAGTTAAGTACATTAAGTTTTTTAATTATTATGAATGCGATTATATATTCCTGACTAAACTTATCAACAATTATTTGTACCTTTAATGAGAATGAATCTCATCCTATTTAATCTTCTACAGGGTACATGTACATGTATATGTACCTGTATAATAATTGTACAATAATTACTTTTTTCATAAATAAAGGGTACATGTACCTGTACAAAATTTAATCAGTTTATAATTTTAATTTTATAATTTGGATTTATCAGGTTTTTTATGTACCATACACTTATTTAGAACTCTAGTTAAATATTTTTTATTTATAATATGGATACAAAATACCTTTTTAAAAGACATAATACTTGGTGGGTTAAAGTTGCCGTTCCTAGAACTCTTAAATCAAAATTAGGTTATGACCTTAGAGAATCATTATCAACTCATGATATTAATCAAGCTCATTTACTAAGAGAGGAAGTTGTTTCAAGGCTTAAATCAAAAATAAAAGTCGCTAAAAATAATAATTTATCAAATGATAAGTTATCAGCAGATGTTCAAGAATACTTACCTGCTACTGACTTATCTGACCCTCAGTATTATCATAAAATTGTAGATTGTCAGTATGCCTGTCCTGCTCATACACCTGTTCCTGAATATATAAGACAAATAGCTCTAGGAAACTATACAGATGCTTATATGATTAATTGGGAATCTAATGTATTTCCAGGGATTCTAGGAAGGACTTGTGATAGACCATGTGAACCAGCCTGCAGAAGAACAAGAACTCATGAAAAGCCGGTTGCAATATGTAGACTTAAGAGAGTTGCGGCTGATAATAGAGATGATATCTCAAATTTACTCCCTAAGGCAGGAGAAAATAATGGTAAAAGAATAGCTTTAATAGGAGGAGGGCCAGCCTCACTTACTGTTGCAAGAGACCTAAGAATTTTAGGCTATGAATGTGTTTTGTTTGAGAAAGATCCTCAAGCAGGCGGTTTAATGAGAACTAATATCCCTTCTTTTAGACTTCCAGAAAAGGTCTTAAACGAAGAAGTAGAACAAATCTTAGATATGGGAGTAAGTGTAAGATTTAATACTGAAATTAGCAGTATGAAGGCTCTATTAAATGAAGATTTTGATGCAATATTTGTTGGCACTGGTGCCCCTAAAGGTAGAGATCTATCAATAGAGGGTAGAATTGAAGCTGATGCTAATGTTCATATTGGAATAGATTGGCTCACAAGTATAGCTTTTGAACATACTAAATCTATTGGTAAGAAAGTTATTGTACTTGGAGGAGGTAATACAGCTATGGATTGTTGTAGATCTTCACTGAGACTAGGCGCAGAAAACGTTACTGTTACAGTTAGAAGTCCATTTGAACAAATGAAAGCATCTGAATGGGAAAAAGAAGATGCCATGGGAGAAGGAATACCTATCTTAGATAATCATGTTCCAAAAAAATTCTTAGTTGAAAATTGTAAGTTAATTGGTATGGAATTTGAAAAAGTAAAAGCAGTATTTGATAGTAATGGTAAACGATCTCTTATTCCTACAGGTGAAGATCCAGTTATTATTGAGTGTGACGATGTTTTAATTGCTATAGGTCAAGATAATGCTTTTAATTGGATAGAAAGAGATATCGGAATAGAATTTGGAGAGTGGGATATGCCTAACGTAGATAAAACTACGTTTCAATCTTCACATGAAAAGATTTTTTTTGGAGGTGACGCAGCTTGGGGTCCAGAAAATATCATTTGGGCTGCAGCACATGGACACCAAGCAGCTATATCTATAGATAAATTCTGTCGAGGTGAAGATCTTCAAGATAGACCAGAACCAGGAACAAGTTTAATTAGTCAGAAAATGGGTGTCCATGAATGGTCCTATCATAATGATATCTCACAAGCTGAAAGATTTATCGTTCCTCATGCAGATCCAGCTATTGCCTTAAAAGACTTAAAAGTAGAAGTAGAATTAGGGTTTGATAAACAAATGGGTTTTGAAGAAACTCAAAGATGCTTAAATTGTGATGTCCAAACTGCTTTTTCTGAAAGCCTTTGTATAGAATGCGATGCTTGTGTAGACATTTGCCCAACTGACTGTATAAATTTTATTGCAAATGGAACTGAAGAAGATGTCAGAAAAAACCTAAGAGTACCAGCGGTTAATTTAGACCAAGATATTCTGGTTTCAAAGGAACTTCCTACTGCAAGAGTCATGATTAAAGACGAAGATGTTTGCCTGCATTGCGGACTATGCGCAGAGCGATGTCCAACTGGAGCATGGGACATGCAAACATATCTTTATGAAGAAGCAAAAGCATACCAATGAGTGAAAGTAAAATAATAAATGATTTTGTAATTAAGTTTGCAAATGTAAATGGCTCTGGCTCTGCCTCAGCAAATCAAATGTTTGCTAAAGGTGTTTTTAGAATGGGCATTCCAGTAAGTCCAAAAAATATCTTTCCCTCAAATATTCAAGGACTGCCTACTTGGTTTGAAGTAAGAGTTAATGAAAAAGGATATTTAGGTAGAAGAGATGGTGTTGATATCGCCGTTATCATGAATCCTCAATCTTACAATCAAGATATTAAAGAGTTAATTCCTGGGGGGTATCTAATTTATGATTCCTCTTGGGAAAGAAATTTTGATAGAACTGATATAAATGTTATTGGCATACCAATAATTAAAATGTGCCAAGAAAAATTTACTAATATTAAACAAAGACAACTATTTAAAAATATTGTTTATGTTGGAGCCCTTGCAGCTCTTCTTGATATAGATATTGAGGTTTATAAAGGTCTAATTTCAGAGCAATTTCAAGGCAAAGAGAAACTAATAGAACCAAATATTACCGCCCTAATGTTAGGGCATGATCACATCAAAGATTCCTTGATTTCTTGTAATATAAAAATAGAAAAGAGAAATAAGACAGATGATATGATTTTGATTAGTGGTAATGACGCAAGCGGCCTAGGATGTGTCTATGGTGGAGCTACCATCTGCAGCTGGTACCCGATTACTCCTTCTACATCTTTACCAGAAGCCTTTGCTAAGTATTCAGAACAATTCAGGAAAGACCCAATCTCAGGAAAGAATAATTATGCCTTCATTCAATCTGAAGATGAACTTGCTGCTATTGGCATGGTAATAGGCGCAAATTGGAATGGAGCAAGAGGCTTTACTGCAACAAGCGGTCCAGGAATTTCTTTAATGAGTGAATTCCTTGGTTTAGCCTATTTTGCAGAAATCCCTCTAGTTCTTTTTGATGTTCAACGAGGAGGTCCTTCTACCGGGATGCCAACAAGAACTCAACAATCAGATATTTTGTCTTGTGCTTATGCATCTCATGGTGATACAAAACATGTCTTATTGATTCCATCAAACCCTAAAGAATGTTTTGAATTTTCTGCAACAGCCTTTGACTTGGCAGATCAACTTCAGACACCAATAATAGTTCTGTCAGATCTAGACCTTGGTATGAATGATTGGTCTACTAAGCAGTTAGAGTGGAATGATTCAAAAAATTATAATAAAGGAAAAGTTTTATCAAAAGAAGATCTAGATGAATTAGAAGATTTTGGAAGATATCTTGATGTAGATGGCGACGGAATTCCCTATAGAACTTATCCTGGAACTCATCCAGATAAAGGAGCATTTTTTACTAGGGGCACTTCCCATGATGAGTATGCAAGATATACAGAAGATGGAAAAATAAACGCAGAAAATTTAAAAAGATTAGTTAAAAAATTCTCAACTGCCTCCCAGTTTGTTCCCGGACCTTTATTCAATCAAGAGGAAAATAATAGTAATCTTGGCGTAATTTACTTTGGAAGCACAGATGTCTCTATGCAAGAAGCGCTAGATACCTTACAAGACATGGATATTCAATTAGATGGAATGAGAATTAGAGCCTTTCCTTTTAATCTAGAAGTCTGGGAATTTATAGAAGACCATGATTTAATTTTCTTGGTAGAACAAAACAGAGACGGCCAAATGAAAACCCTGATTATGGCAGAAGGCGGAATATCTGCAGAAAAATTAGTTTCTATACTTTGTTATGATGGGCAACCAATAACGGCTGACCTTATCTCAAGTAAAATAAGAGATTACTTGCTATCTAATTCAGAACAACTAGCTGTGTCTGGGAAATAAAAATGACTTATATAGTTAAACCAATTAATCATCATCCTAATTTACCTGTAAATGACTTAGGTCTTACCAGGAGAGATTATGAGGGTGCTGTTTCTAGCCTTTGCGCGGGCTGCGGACACGACTCAATTAGTGCAGCCATTGTTGATGCTTGTTTTGAATTAAATATCCATGGTCATCAAGTGGCAAAACTTTCAGGCATAGGGTGCTCTTCTAAAGCTCCTAATTATTTTTTAAACAAAGCCCATGGATTTAATTCAGTACATGGAAGAATGCCCTCAGTCATGACTGGAGCTTGCCTAGCAAATCATGAACTTACATATCTAGGCGTCTCTGGAGATGGAGATTCTGCTTCCATAGGAATGGGGCAATTCGTACATGCAGCTAGAAGACAACTGAATGCAGTATATATAGTAGAAAATAATGGAACTTATGGCCTGACAAAAGGACAATTCTCAGCAACCAATGATTTGGAATCAAAAAGTAAATATGGAGATGACAATCTATTTCCAGCCATTGACCTCCCTGTTATGGCGGTTCAGCTTGGTGCAAGCTTTGTCGCTAGGAGTTTCTCAGGAGATAAGGAACAACTAGTGCCCCTTCTTAAGGCAGCTATGCAACATAAAGGTTTTGCTTTCATAGATATAATCTCTCCTTGTGTTACATTCAATAATCATAATACGTCTACTAAAAGTTATGACTATGTAAGGCAACACAACGAAGCCGTTAGTAAACCAGATTTTGTTCCCTTGGGAGAAGAAATCACAGTTCAGTATTCTGAAGGTCAATCTAAAGAGGTAAAACTACATGATGGATCTTTACTTAACCTTGAAAAATTATCTATAAACTACGATCCGCAAGATAAGATCAATGCCCTTAATAAAATGCAAATTGCTCAAGAGGAAAATAAGATTTTAACCGGTTTACTTTATATTAACCCTAAGTCAAAAGACTTAAAAGAAATACTTGATATAACTGATAAACCTCTCAATGCTCTAAAAGAAGATGACTTGTGCCCTGGCAACGAAGCCTTACAAGAATTAAATAAAAAATTAAAATAAAACTAAGATATTTCTAAACCCAACCTCTTAGCAATAATTGCATAAGATTCAACAACATCACCTAGATCTTGACGGAATCTATCTTTATCTAATTTCTCTCTAGTTTCTACATCCCAAACTCTGCAGCCATCTGGTGTAAATTCATCACCTAAAATAAGCTGATTATTATGCATTCCAAACTCTATTTTAAAATCTACAAGGAGCATGTCCCCTGTTAAGAAAAGTTTTTTAAGTACCTCATTTACTTCAAAAGTGATTCTCTTCATTTCTTCAATCTGATCTTGATTTGCCCAGTTAAAAATTAAAATATGGTGGTCATTAATAAGAGGATCACCAAGAGCATCGTCTTTATAAAAGAACTCAAATAATGGAGTTTCTAGAGTTTCACCCTCATTAAGGCCTAATCTTTTACAAATACTACCTGCCGTTATATTACGAATAACACATTCTACAGGCAACATATCAAGTTTTTTTACCAGACTATCTACATTTGATAAAGTTTTTAGAAAATGAGTATTTATAGATGCCCTTTCCAACTTCTCCATGACAAAAGCATTAAATAAATTATTTGTCTCTCCTTTGCCTTGTAAGCTTTCTATCTTCTTACCATCAAAGGCCGAAGTATCATCCCTAAAGTGCATGATATATTCATCAGGGTCTTCTGTTGTATAAAGAGATTTTGCTTTACCTGAAGATATTAAGTTTTTTTCTATAAGATTCATAACTTAAGAAAGTGATTGATTGATTTCTGATAATAAGTCTCTGGATAATTCTAATTCTTTATCTATATCTAAGATAGTCACAATGCATTTTTCTTTGGCAATTTCTTCAACAGAAATTCTGAAAGATCTTGTAGCGCTCCTATTATCAGATCTAAATAACTTTCCTAAAAAGCCTGCCTCCTTTTTCTTAGAAAAGTTTACGTAAAATATTCCATTTTCTCTATCTAAATCGTAAACAGAAATTAAGGCCTCCTTCAACGCTCTGTCTACTGCAGCCCAAGCTCTAGCAAATTCTAAATTCATTTGAATAATACTTTCACCATCATTTCTTTTTCTTAGGGTTGCTTTCTTCCCAATATTTAAATTTAAAGCTACTAAAGATGTTCCTGATTTCTGTCTTGAACTATCTGAAAGGTAATCCAAAACACCTCTCAATATCGATTCTTCTAGATTCTCCTCAGTTGATACTCTTAATTCTTGACCTGAATCATCTAGGGCAGAATGTTTCACGAATATCTCGGAACTTGCTTGACGAATGCCATGCTCTAATTTCATTTCTAACCTAGTAGTATTTCCCTGAACATCAACTTCCTCAGATTGAATTATGCCTGTATCAGGATTTTCAAATGAAATCCCATAACCTGATTGCGTCCAATAATTTTTCATAAGTGGCCATATGCTACTAGGAAGGCTCTCAATATATACCCATCTAAGTTCTCCCAACTTATGAAGCCTTATCTCATTAGTAGTTCCAGAAGAAAAAAATTGTTCTGGCTGCGGCACATCATAGGTTAGTAGATTTAATTCTTTGTCATTCGGTATAGGATAAAAATCAACAATACTTCCAGGATTTTCTTCATCCTTTAGTTTAAGTTCGTCTATTTGACTTTCCTGTAAATAATCATTTCTATGATCATCCAATAAAAGACTACAGGAAGACAAAGAAAAAACACCGAGGCAATAAAGAGAATAAATTATCTTATTTGGCATATTTAAGTCCTATATTAACTCTAATTTTTTTAACTCGCTTTCTAGCTCGTAAGTAAATTCTTTATTTAATGGTGTAAGTGGTAGCCTAATTCCAGTTCCTATTTTTCCCATCCTCATTAAAGCCCATTTTACAGGAATTGGGTTTGATTCAATAAATAATAATTTATTTAAATTTTCTAATTTAGAATTTAATTTTAGTGCTAAATCTACATTTGAACCCTCAAGGGCTGCTTTGGTTGATTCAACTATTATTTCAGGAACTATATTAGCGGTGACTGATATAGTCCCATGCCCGCCTTTTATTATAAAGTCTATAGCAGTTAAATCATCACCAGAAAATAAGAGGAAATTGTCTTCAACAACTGACTCAACTTTTTGTATTAAGGAGTTTATTCTTGTTGGTTCAGAAGAGGCTTCTTTTAATCCAATTATATTTTCATGTTTTGAAAGTCTTGCTACTGTATCTGGTACCAAATCGCACCCAGTTCTCGAGGGAACATTATATAATATCTGTTTTATATCAACACTCTCCGCTATTTCAGAATAATGAGCATACAAGCCTTCCTGTGTTGGCTTATTATAATATGGAGTTACTAGTAAAACTGCATCCGCTCCAGCTTCTAATGCTGAGGATGTTAAATACAAAGCTTCTTTAGTAGAATTAGCACCGGTTCCTGCTATTAAATTTATTCTTTTATCTATGTGCATTGCACATTTCTCAATTATTTGAATGTGCTCTACCATATCGATTGTTGCCGACTCTCCAGTTGTTCCTACAAGAACAATTCCTGAGATTCCAGCTTTAACGTGCATATCAATTAATAGAAATAAAGTTTCCCACTCTATATCTCCATTCTCGTCCATCGGAGTTACCAAAGCTACAATAGCACCTTTTAATGATTGCATTTTAATTAGTTTTTAAATTATAAAATAAGTAAATAAGTTATAAAATATTTATAAATGACATTGTAATTCATTGCTTTAATAATATTATATGTTTTTTATTCAAAAGGACTAATGATGGCAACACCTAAAGTTGGAAATAAAGCCCCTATATTCAAAGGGCCGTGCACTGGAGATCAAGATATTAACTTAAATAATTTAAAAGGAAAAAATGTAGTTCTGTATTTTTATCCAAAAGATAGCACTCCTGGCTGTACTACCGAGGGTCAAAATTTTAGAGACTTATTCTCTAAATTTTCTAAAAAAAATACCGTTATCTTTGGAGTTTCAAGAGAATCAATTAAATCTCATGAAAAATTCAAGTCTAAAGAATCTTTTCCCTTTGATTTAATTTCTGATCCAGATGAAAAGATTTGTAATCAGTATGATGTAATAAAAGAGAAAAGTATGTATGGAAGGAAATATATGGGAATAGACAGAAGTACCTTCTTGATAGATGCAAATGGAAAACTAAGGAAAGAATGGAGAAAGGTTAAAGTAACTGGTCATGCAGAAGAAGTGCTAAATTCTCTGGATGAATTATGAATCTAAATTTAAATTATTATTTTTAGGCCAAGAATTAACTATAGCTTTTACAAAAGTTGCTAGAGGAATGGCAAAGAAAAGACCCCAAAATCCCCAAATGCCATTAAAAAATAATACAGCTACAACGATAATCACTGGATGAAGATTATTTCTTGCAGAAAATAATAAAGGCACCAAAAGATTCCCATCTAAAATTTGGATTAAAAGATAGATAAATAACAACCAATAAAATTGATCAGTCACTCCCCATTCAGCAAGACCTATCAATAAAACTGGAATCGTTACTAGGATGGCACCAAAGAAAGGTATTATTACTGAAAGACCTACCAAGATTGCTAAAAGTATTGCGTAAGGTAGATTAAGGAAGCTAAAAGCTATGTAACTAACTATTGCTATAATAATAATTTCTATAGATTTGCCTGTTACGTAATTAAAAAGTTGTTCATTCATTTCTATATAAATATCATCAAGCAATCTATGATCTTTGGGAAGAACAGTTGATATAAGAGGTAAAAGAATGGATTTATCTTTAACAAAGAAAAAAACCATTAATGGAATAAGGACTGCATAAAGAACTGCATTAAAGGCAAAGGATATTGTGCCAGCAAGTTGAGATAATGCTTGCGATAGAATCGTGTTTACTTGATTAGTAAGATTAGCTAAAAAAGAACTCACAGCTTCTGGAGAAATAATATCCGGATAAGAAGTTGATAAATTTATAAGACTATCTTGAAAAGAATTCACAATAGAAGGTAATGAATTCAGCAAAGAATTAATTTGAGATCCTATCAAAGGGAGGAGAAAGAAAACAGCAGCATATGATCCAAAAAAAACAAAAAAAGAAAAGATTAAAGCCCAGGTTCTTTTAAGGCCTATAGAAGAAAGCCAGGTAACAAGGCCATTTAATAAAAATGCTATGACAACACTTATGAGAATAGGCATTAATACATTGCCGAAGAGGAATAAAAGTAAGAAAAAAGACAATAAAAGAAGGGCAAAAATTACAGTTTCTTCATTAAAAAAAACTTTTTTAATGATGTTGTTTAATAATGTACCCATATTTACGATTTTTTTATTTTAAAAAGATACTTGTCTTCTAGTTTATTTGCTTCTACAAGTAGGTTACCACTTATTTTAGTAAAAACAGTAAAATCATCCCATGAAGTTGGATCAGAGGTAGTTACTTCTAGAATATCTCCTGACTCAAGACTATTTAAAGCCACTTTTGTTTTTAGCAAAGGTAAAGGGCATTCTAATCCTGTTAAATCTAAAATAGTTGCGTTTTTCATGTTGTTAATCGCATAATAATGCAGAACTATTTTTAAAAAAAATAGTCTACTTAACTATACATAATAATTATACCTCCTCTAGTAACTATCCATGCCATCAAATAGAAAAATTCTTAGCTACATAATTCTAACATTTTGTTCTATTTACTTGATTAGTGCAGAAGAAGAGAAACTGCCCTCTTTAGGAGACGCTTCTTCTTCAGCAATCTCTCTCAGCACTGAATATTCGTTAGGTAGACTTTGGTTAGCCCAAATGCGTAATGGCATTCCTCAAATTGAAGATTCGATAACTCAAGATTATTTAGAACATCTTTTATACAGATTGTCAGAATATAGCCAACTTAAGGATAGAAGGTTGGAACTTATTCTAATAGATCAAAATACTATCAATGCTTTTGCAGCACCCGGCGGTGTCATAGGAGTTAACGGAGGATTAATAAATCAAGCGGAAACGGAAGCTCAATTAGTGTCTGTTTTGTCTCATGAATTAGCACATTTAAGTCAACGACATTTCGCAAGAAACTTGCAAAGACAACAAGAAAGAGGACTAGCAAATGCCTTTATTATCCTGGCGAGTATTGCAGTAGCTGCAGCTTCAAGTCCTGATGCAGTTATGGCAGGACAACAAATTTTAGCTCAGCAAGCATTAGCCTATAGTAGAAGTAATGAACAAGAAGCTGACAGGATAGGGTTTTTAAACTTAACTTCTGCAGGATTTAATCCTGAAGGTATGCCAAATATGTTTAGAAAACTTCAAGACATCAGCAGATTAAGTGGTAGAGATAGCCTTGAATTTCTTCGTTCTCATCCAGTCACAAAGTCTAGGATTAGTGATTCTCAAAATAGAGCCAATAAAATCAAAAGCCGAAATTTCAATGATAGCTTGGAATACTATCTAATCAAACAAAGGGTAAGAGTTCACTTCTCAAGTAATTTAAGGCAATCTATAACCTACTACAAGCAAGCAGTTAGAAAATCAAAATCTGAAAGAGAAAAAGTAATATATAACTATGGACTAGCTTTGGCCCTGTCTAGAGATGGTAAAAATAACGAAGCACTTGAAATGATCAGATTGTCTCTCAATTTAAAGCCAAAAAACCTCATTCTCCAGTCAAGTCTTTTAGAAATTCATTTCAATGCTGGACATTTATTAGAAGCTAAAGCTCTAGGGAAAGAGTTGTTAGCTACAAATACAGATAATTATCCCCTATCTATGTTGTATGCAAGAATACTAATGGATAGCCAAGACTACGAAGAAGCTGAAGGGGTATTAAAGAACCTTTTAACCAAAAGATCTACAGATTTACATGTATGGTATTGGTTAGCTGAAATACAAGGATTATCAAGAAATACAATTAATTTACATCGATCGAGAGCTGAATATTTTTCTTTAAGAGGAAGGTATGATGAAGCAATCAAGCACTTAAGATATGCTTTAGAGTTAGTTGGAAATAATTTCCAACTAACTCAGTCAATTGAATCAAGAATTGAAGATTTTCATGTGACCAAGAGAAGCATCAAAGAATTAAGTTAGCCAGGAGGCCAATTAAATTCTCTTCCAGCAAGCAAATGGATGTGAAGATGAAAAACAGATTGCTGAGCTCCTTCTCCATTATTAACAACCAAGCGAAATGCTTCTTCAACTCCTAACTGTCTAGCCACATTTCCAGCCACCAACATAAGATGCCCTAAAATATCTTGATCTGACTCTTCTGCATCTGCTATTTTTGCTATTTGTTTTTTAGGGATTATTAATAAATGAATTGGAGCAATAGGATTAATGTCCTTGAAAACTAAACTTAGATCATCCTCATAGATAATATCAGCCGGTATTTCTCTATCGATTATTTTTTGGAATAAGGCGTCCACTTAAATTGCTATAACTCCGCCATCAACTGAAATAGAATCACCTGTTGTATATGAAGAATCGTCAGAAGCTAGAAATAAAACTGCTGAAACTACTTCTTCTGGCTCGCCAATCCTATTCATAGGATGTTGAACTGCAAACTCTTTTAATTGGACTTCTGGATCTTCTGCAGCATCTAGATACCTTTGTACCATGGGTGTATTAATAGCTCCCGGTTGGACTGCATTGCACCTAATATTATAGCCTAACTCTGCACAATGCAGGGCCACTGTCCTTGTAATAGAAAGAACTCCAGCCTTACTGTAGTTATATGCTAAGACAAAAGATTTTGGTCTTGTTGCTAAAGATGAAGAAAAATTAATAATAGAACCGCCTGCTTCCTTCATTGCCTTGACTGCAAACTGACAACCTAAAAAGACTGAGGTACCATTGATTGCATGAGTTCTATTCCAGTGCTCTAAAGTTTCATCTTCTATTGTTGCGGGCTCGCTAATACCAGCAGCGTTTACAACTGTCGTTATCGTTTTAAACCTTTCCCCTAAATGTCCTTCTAAAGCATCCCAATCTTCCTGTTTGGTAACATCTACTTTAAAAAATTCACATTTTTCTCCTATTTCAGCTGCGATCTTCTCTCCTTCGCTTTCATTAATATCTATAGTTACAGCCGACCCTCCTTCTTCAATAAATTTCTTTGCTGTTAAAGCACCCATTCCAGAAGCTCCACCTGAAATTACTGCAAACTTTCCTTCAAACCTAGCCATTTTATCTCCTTTATTTTTTATTTTAAGCCCCTCTCGCTCCAGCACCGCGACCACCATCAACAATTAATTCAGTGCCTGTGACAAATGAAGATTCATCAGAAACTAAATATAATATAGCTTGAGCTATATCAGTAGGTTGTCCCATTCTTTTCATTGGATTTAAATTCATTAAGTTTGTTTTTAATTCTTCATCTTCTCCAAAAGCTTCAGCCAACATTTCAGTCCAAATAACTCCAGGTACCATTGTATTAATTCTGATATTTCTGCCGTTTGCAGCTGCCTCAAGAGCTACAGATCTGGTCATGCCGCATATAGCTCCTTTACTAGCACAATAAGCAGCTCCATCTTCGAGACCTACTACACCCATTAAAGAAGAAACATTGACTATAGCCCCTCCCCCTGCTTTATCCAATTCAGGCATTACATGTTTCATGCCTAAAAATACACTATTTACATTTGTTTTAATAAGAGATTTAAACTCATCAACTGAAGTTTCTTCAATTGACTTAATTAAAAAAGCTCCTGCATTATTTATTAATATATCGATATGATCAAATGATTTCTTAGTAAATTCAATGCACTCAACCCAACTTTCTTGAGAGCAAATATCATGTTCAAAAAACAATCCTTCTCCGCCTGCTTCTCTTATCAAATCAATTGTCTGGACTCCTCTTTCTTGATTCCTTCCAGTCACTATTATGCTTGCACCTTGTTCTGCTAAAACTTGACAGCATGACCTACCAATTCCAGAAGTGCCCCCCGTTACTATGGCTACTTTATTATTTAGATTACTCATTATAACTTGTTCCAGGTAAAGCTACCCTCATGCCTCCGTCTATTGTTAATTCTGCTCCAGTCATAAAACTGGACGCATCTGATAATAAAAAACATACCCCATTTGCAATATCTTCTCCTTCACCTAACCTACCAGTAGGTATTGTTTTTCTAATTCCTTCCCAAATTTCTTCTCTTCCTTCTCGCTCTGTCTGCATTGGAGTCATAATCACCCCTGGATGCATACTATTTACTCTAATAAATTCTCCCTTAGCACCTATTTCTAAAGCAGCTGCTTTAGTTAGCAGTCTATTTCCACCTTTACTAGCGCTATAAGCACCACAATACAAAGTGCCTGTTAAACCAGATAAAGAAGACATATTTACAATACTTCCCGTTGAATTATTTTTTCTTCTCATAAGATCAATTACCAACTTCATACCTATAAAATTTCCTGTAAGATTAATATCTTGAGTTTGATTAAATTCTTCTAAAGTTAGGTCTTCTATAGGTTTTAGGTTAACTATCCCAGCATTGTTAACTAAACCATGTAAAGTGCCTTCTGTTAGCTCTATTTCAGCAATCACTTCATTCCACTCTTCTTCAGAAGCTACGTCTAATTTGCATCCACGTATGGATTCTGAATATTTATCCGTCCAATTAGAGATAGACTTTGATAATAGGTTTTCATCAACATCGGTTGCCACGACTTTGGCCCCTTCCTGCAACAACTTAGTAACACATGCTTCGCCGATACCTCTTGCAGCTCCAGTAACTAAGATTATCTTGCCATCCAATTTTGGCATCTTTTCCTCCATATTTATTTAACTCTTTTTAATTCTACATCCTCTGGATCAAGGCCTACAGCATCTCGAAAAGATTGGTGCATATAAATTAAAGATAATTCATTTTTACCAAAAATAGAATGCGGGTGCAAACCAGAATTAAAACCTTTCATTACATTCTCGCTCACCCAATAATCATCCTTTTCAACTACACTATATATAAAATCATATTGCTCTTGAGCTTCTCTTTTTTCTTTTTCGGTTGTCATTTGAGACCTTTTATACAGAGAGAACCTTGTCAGATGATTATTCACTTCTTTTCCTGGGTACAATTCAAAATAATTTATATAATCAGGACTAACTAATATGATTACATTTGGAAATAAAAAATAAACAAACTGAAAATGTTGCAGCGAATCCCATTCTGATTCTGGTACATTATTTAATTCTAAGATTGTTTTATTAGCAAATCCAACTCTATGATTATAAATATATTTATCATAGGTCATTAGATTGCTGAAAGTGGAGTCACCTATCGTTTCTGCATGAAGGGGCCCAAAATGATATCCTTCACAAAAAGTATCTAATGCTAATTTCCAGTTAGTAGGCATGGTAAAGATTTGTCTATCAACTAAATGCATATTACCCAAATCCCAAGTACCCAATTGAGGACCTAGCTCATCACCTAAAATATCATCAATACTCATTGAAGGTCCAGGAGTTGGTCTAACATAGATCATACCGTACTTCTCTTCGGCTACTAATTCAGTCAGTCCATGAGAAGATTTATCTATTTCTCCAAAAGTTTCCTCTCCATAAATAGAGGTTAAATTGCCATCATGATCATATTTCCAAGCGTGATAAGGACAGACAAATCCTCTCGGTTTTTTTCCACATGAAACGTCTTCCAACCTTGCCCCTCTATGACGACAGACATTTAAGAAAGCTCTAATTATACCTTGTGAATTTCTGGTTATTAGAATTGGAATACCTGTATCTTCATTAGTTATAAAATCTCCATTTCCTGGAAGATCATTAGAAAAAGCCATCAGCAAAGGCCTTTCTTTAAATAACATTCTTTTCTCTCTTTCAAAAAGCTCTGTATTTGTGTAAGTATCAATGTCTACATAAAATGGAGCCTCTTCATTAGTTGCCATTGTTGTAGTTTTTCCTTCTACAAGACTCAGTAACTTTTTAGCTACTATATCTAAATCTTCCTTTTTCATTCTTTATCCTCTTAACCGAATATATAACTTAAAATTTTAGTTTATAAGTTGTTGTATGATAGCCCATAGTAAAAAAAACAAACAACACTGTTTTTTTTATATATTATAGTCAATCTAGAATAGTTAAAATACCATTTGGAAGAAGAGGAAAAAATAATGAAAATTATACAACATAACATAATTCAATATGCCTATATGTGCAAAGATATGGATTCCTTAAATAACCATTGCTTGAAATGGGCAGAAGCCCATGGAGCAGGCCCATTCTGGATCATGGAGAACCTTAAACCTGAGGGAGTTACATATAAAGGAGAACCTTGTGAATTAGATATGACTTTTGCTTTTGCTCAATCAGGAGATGTCCAAATAGAATTTATGGTTCAACACAATCAGGGGCCATCTACATTTAGAGATATGTTCTCAGAGGATGAAGAAGGATTCCATCATTGGGCTATATTTGTTCCTAATTATGAAGAAGAGTACAACAGACTTACTGGTTTAGGTTACGAAGAAACAACAGCTTTTTCCACTTCAGCTAGAGTAGCTTTTTTAGATGCAGAGAAAGATCTTGGTGGGCATATAGAACTTTATGAAGAAAATCCTGGTACTCAAGCAGTATTTGATTTATTCGTAGAAAGTCATAAGAATTGGGACGGTAAAGATCCTATTAGACCTTTACCTATAGGATAAATTATTACAATTAAGAGGATATAATATGGCTACTAATTACATAGATAAATCAAAACCGCTTAGTGAGTTAAAACTCTTTGATAAAGAAATTCTAGAATGTCCTTATCATCACAATCAAGAGCTGAGAGACAAAGCTCCTGTTTATCAAGATGGGGATACTGGTATTTTTCTAGTTTCTAAGTATGAGTTAGTAAAAGAAGCCGCTAGGAAGAAGGATGTCTTCTCTAATGAATTTGGGCTTAATTCAGAAACAAGCTCTCATCCTCCTGCTGTCATGGAGGCCATGAAAAGACAAGCAAACATGGGAAAAGGAACTTTACTAACGATAGATGATCCAGAGCATAAAAAATACAGATCTTTGGTTAAAGACTTCTTTATACCAGAAAAAATTGCTGCCTACGAAGGATGGATTTTAGATTTTGCAGATAAACAAATAGATAAATTTGCTGATGAAGGTAAATGCGAATTTATTGAATCTTTTGCTAGACCTCTTCCATTATCAGTAATACTTCATGTTTTAGGAATTCCATTGGAAAGATTTGATGATTGCTTCAAATGGACTGTTGATTCTGTCACGGCTCTATCGGGAGTTGCTAATGAGGAAGAACTAATAGCAGCCCATCATGGAGTTGCTGATCAACATGCTTTTTTTGCTGAAGAAATAAAAGCTAGAAGGAAAAGTCCTAAAGAAGATCTATTAACAGTAATAGCTTCAGCGAGATATGAAGATGAAAGAGAACTAAGCATAGAAGAATGCATCTCTTTCTGCACTCAATTTCTTGTTGCCGGTAATGAAACAACTACGGCTACGCTAGCAGAGGGAATGAGGCAGATTTGTCAGCATAAAGATCAACAAGATATTCTTAAAAATGATAGATCATTGATAACTAATTTCGTTGACGAATCTTTAAGATTAGCAACTCCTACTTCAAATATGTGGCGAATTGCTAAAGAGGATACTGAGCTTGGAGGAGTGTCCATCCCAGCTGGAAGTCAAATGCTTTTAAAGTACTTCTCTTCAAATCATGATGAAGAAGTATTTGATGACCCTTTGAAGTTTGATGTTACTAGAGAAAATGCAAGATCACATATAGCCTTTGGATTTGGTATTCATGTCTGCATTGGTCAATTACTATCAAAACAAGAAATGAAAAATGGATGGGAAATGTTGTTTAATAAGTTAGAAAATTTTAGTTTAGCTACTGATTCCGAAGAGTTAAAATATATGCCAAATATCTTATTAAGAGGACTTGAAGAAATTCCAATTACTTTTGATAGAATTTAAGAAAATATATGTCTAATTCCAAAGTTATAACCGATTTTATAGCAGCCTGGAATCAAATGGACTTTGATTCGATATCTGAAAGTTTGGATGAAAATGTTTTATATCATAATATTCCCATGGAACCGCTCCAAGGTAAAGAAGCAGCTCTTGGTTTTCTTAGGAGTCTTTCAGAGTGTGAATCTATATTTTGGGAACTTTTATTCATAGCTGAGAATCGAGGTGTAGTGCTCACTGAAAGAGTTGATAATTTTAACTATAAAGATGGTCGTAAAATTAGTCTTCCAGTTATGGGAACTTTTGAAATTAAAGATGGTAAAATAATTAAGTGGAGAGATTATTTTGATCTTTCTACTTTTCAAAAACAAATCATGGGAGAGTCTTAAAATAATGGATCTAAAATTTGATCAAGAAGAATTAGCTTTTCAAAAAGAAGTTAAGGATTTTCTTAAAACCGAACTACCTGCTCACCTCGTGTCAGCAGCTAAGAAATCTAGTGCAGTTTTCCCTGAAAAAGAAGTTGCTCTTGAATGGCAATCTATCCTTGCCAAGAAAGGTTGGCTGGTTCCTTCCTGGCCAGAAGAATATGGTGGAACAAATTGGAATCCAGCTCAAAAGTATATTTTTGCTAGAGAACTCGCTGAAGCTGAAGCACCCTCCATTATTCCCATGGGTCTTGCTATGTTGGGGCCTGTTTTACTAGGTTATGGAACTAAGGAACAAAAAGACTATTATCTTCCAAGAATGATAAGCGGAGAGGATTATTGGTGTCAGGGATACAGTGAACCAGGTTCAGGTTCTGATTTAGCAAGTTTACAATGTAAAGCGGAAGTAAAAGATGATAAATATATTATTAACGGTACAAAAATTTGGACTACTCATGCGCACTACGCAAATAAAATATTTTGTCTTGTCAGAACTGATAACCAAAATAAACCTCAAGCTGGTATAACATTTCTCATGGTAGATATGGACCAACCTGGTATAAAAGTTGAACCAATTATAACTCTTGCTAAAGATCATGATGTTAATCAAGTTGTGTTTAATAATGCTGAAGCTAAAATAACCGACAGAATAGGTGAGGAAGGAGAAGGTTGGACAGTAGCTAAGTACCTTCTAGAGTTTGAAAGAGGTGGAGGAGTGGTTTCTGCTAGAGCCTTTAAGGCCATCAATTTTGCTAAGAAATTAGCTGAGAATATAAAGGGAGATGAAGGGATTAATCTAATCAGTTCTTCGGAATATCTACAAAAATTTGCTGATCTGGAAATTCGTGCTCAGGCAGTTCAGTACACAGAGCTAAGAGGTCTTTCGGCAATGAAAGATGGGGGCAGACCTGGTCCTGAATCTTCTATGATGAAAAATCTGGGAGCAGATCTTCAACAGGATATCTCTGAATTAGCCTTGGAAATTATCGGTTACTATGGAAATGCTTTTCAAGACACAAGCTATGGCTCTAACACAATAGCTATAGGACATGAGTCATATTTAACCATAGCTGGATCTTATCAAAATCTAAGAGCTGCTAGCGTTTATGGGGGTTCTAGAGAAGTTCAAAAAAATATTATTGCGAAGGCAGTTTTAGGCTTATAGTTTAAAATGAAAGAAACTATTATTTACACTTCCTATACTTGCCCATACTGTTATAAAGCAAAATCTTTGCTTAATAAATTAGGAGTTAAATATAAAGAAATTCCAGTAGATCTAAGACCTAAACTCAGAGAGAAAATGGCAGAAAAGGCTGGCAAAACATCAGTTCCGCAAATTTGGATTGATAATAAACATGTCGGCGGCTTCGATGACTTGTATGCTCTAGAGCAAAATGGTGAGCTTGAAAAATTAATATTATAAAAAGGGAGAAAATCATGACCTATTCTAAGAACTTGCTTCTTGAAGCATATAAAACCATGAAAACTATAAGGCTTTTTGAGGAAAGATGCGAAAAAGAATTTACTCAAGGAAATATACCTGGATTTGTTCATCTTTATGCAGGTCAAGAAGCAGTTGCTGTAGGTGCTTGCTCTCATCTTTCAATAGAAGATAAGATTGCAAGCACACATAGAGGTCATGGCCATTGCATAGCAAAAGGTTGTGATGTAAGGGGCATGATGCATGAAATCATGGGTAAAGCTGATGGCCTCTGCAAAGGTAAAGGTGGCTCTATGCATATTGCAGACTTAAGTAAAGGCATGCTTGGAGCAAATGCAATTGTTGGAGGCGGTCCGCCAACAGTAGTTGGAGCCGCTCTATCTGCTAAAACTCTTGGCACTAAGAACGTTGCCGTTGCCTTTTCTGGAGATGGAGCATCAAACCAAGGTACTACTTTTGAAGCAATGAATATGGCGGTTGTATTGAAAGTTCCTGCAATATTTCTTTTTGAAAATAATGGCTACGGAGAACATACCGGAGCAGAGTACGCCGTTGGGTCAAATGATATAGCTGGAAGAGCTGCAGCATTTGGAATGCCTGCTTACACTTGTGATGGTACAGATTTCTTTGATGTCTATGAAACTATGGATAAAGCTGTTAAAGAAACCCGAAATGACAATGGACCATGTGCTATAGAGGCCAAAGCTGTTAGATATGGAGGCCACTTCATTGGAGATCCAGAAAATTATAGAGGCGAAGGCGAGCATGACGATTTAAGAGAAAATAAAGATTGTTTAAAAATATTTAGAGCTAAAGCAACATCGGATCATGATATAAATGATGCTGAATTAGATGCTATAGATACAGAAGTTGAAGAGTTAATAGAAAGTTGCGCTGAATCAGGGAAAGTCGCTCCTCTACCAGATGTATCTGAATTAACTACTGATGTATATATCTCTTACTAATCTTATTTAAATAAACAGGAAAAAAAATGCCAGAAAAAAGTTATACGGAAGCAATACGTGAAGCACTAGATATAGAAATGGAACGTGATCCAACTGTTATTGTAATAGGAGAAGATGTAGCTGGAGGGGCAGGAACCCAAGGAGATGACGTTGAAGCTATTGGAGGAATTTGGGGAACAACTGTTGGCCTAGGAAGAAAATATGGTAGAAGTAGAGTTATTGACACTCCTATAACTGAATCTGCCATCATAGGTACAGCTGCAGGAGCAGCAATGACAGGTCTCAGACCTGTTGCAGAACTTATGTTTGTTGATTTCTTGGGGGTATGCTTTGATCAGATTTATAACCAAGCAGCAAAATTTAAATATATGTTTGGAGGAAAAGCAACCACTCCTTTAGTTGTTAGGACAGCTGTCGGTGCAGGATTAAGTGCTGCTGCGCAGCACTCCCAAACCATGTTTTCAACATTTACATCTGTACCAGGCCTGAAAGTGGTAATGCCTTCAAATCCATATGATGCAAAAGGTTTATTAATCCAGGCTATTAGAGATGATGATCCTGTTATTTTTTGTGAGCATAAACTACTTTATGGCATGACGGGTGAAGTTCCAGACGGTGAATATACTATACCTTTTGCAGAAGCTAATTGGCTTAAAGATGGTGAAGATTTAACAATTATTGCTTTTTCTGCAATGGTTCCAAAAGCGTTAGAAGCTGCTGAGAAACTTGAAGCTGAAGGAATAAATTGTACTGTAATAGATCCTAGAACTACTTCTCCTCTTGATGAAGAATCTATCATTGCATCTGCTGAAGAAACAGGAAGGGTAGTTATTGTTGATGAAAGCACACCAAGATGCAGTATAGCATCTGATATCTCTTCAATCATTGCAGAAAAAGCTTTTAAAGCCCTAAAAGCTCCTATTAAAAAAGTGACTGCTTCTCATACACCTGTTCCATTTTCTCCAGCTCTTGAGCAAGCTTTTCTTCCTCAAGTGGACGATATATTAGTAGCTTGTAGAGAAGTTCTAGGTTCTAATTAAATAATCAGCTAAGGAAGAAATGTCTCAAAATATTCAACCGTTAACTATGCCTCAATGGGGTCTCACAATGACAGAAGGAACTCTTGTCAAATGGAATGCCAAAGAAGGTGATGAAGTTATGGAGAAAACTGAGATTGCAGAAATAGAAACAGAAAAAATAGTTAATGTACTTGAGTCCCCTACATCAGGAATTATAAAGAAACTTATAGCTCCCGAAGGAGAAACTCTAGTTGTAGGCTCACTTATAGGCATAATTGCAAATGATGAGGTTTCAGCCGATGAAATAGATGAATTTATTAGTTCTTATAAGCCAATTGAGTTATCCACTCCTTCCGCTTCAGGGTCAAGCGTTGCTAAGTCCATTAATATCCCCACCCAAACTTCTGCTCCTGGTGAAGGGCAAGTAAATCCGGCAGTTAAAAGACTGGCAAAAAAACTAGGTGTTGATCTTACCTCAGTAGCCGGAACAGGTAGGAATGGAAAAGTCACAAAAGAAGATGTTGAAGCAGCAAGCAGAGGCGAAAGCCTAGCTCCCAAGGAAGAATCATCAAATAATCCTTTTGAATCCTCAACTCTAAGTAGCATGAGAAAAACCATTTCTACAAGATTAACTGAGTCTAAGCAAACAATTCCACATTTTTATCTTACTAGCGAGTTTAATATAGATGCTCTATTAGAAATGAAGAATGCTATGTCTAATGACAAAAATAAATTATCTCTAAATGATTTAATTATTTACTCAGTGGCTAAAGCATTAATATTGGAGCCTAGAGCAAATGTACAATTTATAGATGATGAATTAAGGACTTTTAAGCATGCGGATATTTCTTTAGCTGTGGCTACAGATTCAGGTTTAATAGCTCCTATTTTAAGAAAAGCAGATACTAAATCACCACAGGAAATAGCTATAGAAGTCAAAGACCTAGCTGAAAGGGCTCAAATAGGAAAATTGGAAAGAGATGAAATAGTTGGTGGAACATTCAGTGTCTCAAATCTTGGATCTTATGGAATATCTAATTTTAAAGCTATTATCAATCCTCCTCAAGGAGCTATCTTGGCAATTGGGGCGGGCGTAGAAAAAATTATATCTCAAAATAAAAAACCAGTCTCAGCAAATATAATGAGTGTCTCTCTATCATGCGATCATAGGATAATTGATGGTGCAGTTGGAGCTGAATTCTTAAAAATATTGAAGGAAAAGATAGAAAATCCTAAGTAGTTTTCTTGGAGATAGGTTATGGGTATTTCATTTTTAGCTGAACAGATAGAAGAAGAGATACTTAAAAGATCAAAGTTTGAACTTAACAGGAAAGATTCACCCCCTAAAGGCTTCATAGACCTCCCTCCTCTACCAGCAGAAAGATATATAGATCCTGCCTTTTTTGAATTAGAAAAAAAAGCTTTATGGGATAAATCTTGGCTTTATGCAGCTCATATTGATCAAATTCAAAACCCTGGAGATTACCTAGTATGGAAAGATGGAGGCTCACCGATTATTATAGTAAAAGGACAAGATTCAATAATTAGAGCTTTTTACAATACTTGCCAACACAGAGGTTCAGCTGTAGTTAGAGAAGCAACAGGAAATACTAAAAGGTTTGTATGTCAATATCATAGTTGGGCTTATGAGTTGAATGGAGAATTAAGTTTTGTGCCTGATGAAAGGGATTGGAGTAATTTAGATAAAAAATGTAACAGCCTTATCGAAATAAAATGTGAACTTTGGGGTAACTTAATCTTTATAAATCAAAACCCTGATTCCAAATCCCTCTTAGACTCTTTAGGGGTTGTAAACAAAATTATGGAACAATTTCAACTATCTACAATTAGATATGTTGGTAAAAGAAGCTGGCAAGTAAATTGTAATTGGAAAGTTTGCCAAGATGCTTTTATGGAAGTCTATCATCTTAAAACTGTTCATCCTTATTCTGTATCTGAATTACTTGATCATAGAGGGGCAGTTATGGCCCTTTTAAAAAACGGACATTCAGTTATGACCACTCCTAATAGACAAAACCTTTCTTCTGATGGATTAACTGTTTTATCAAATGAAGAGTCGGAAGATGAGACTGATTTCAAAGAAGCTTCTGTTAGAAAATTACCTCCACTTGAAATAGACACCGTCAGAGATTTTTCAAGGCAGAATAACTTATCTTTGAATGTTTTTCCTAATTTAGTGACTCCATTGAATCATACAGGTTTTCCTTTCTTACAATTTTGGCCGGAAACGTTAAATACCTGTCGAATGGATGTTCATTGGTTCTCTCCAGATTGGGGAGATGGCAATAATCCAAATCTAGAAGAATGGGAAACAAGAATGGATGTTTTTGATGAAATACTTTCTGAAGACACCTTAAACCTACCTTGGATACAAAATTCCTTAGAATCTCTAGGATTCAAGTCAATTCCACTAAACTATCAAGAAAGAAGAATTTATTACACACATCAAGAAATTGACAAGCTCATTGGTAATAATTCTATTCCAGAAAGTTGCAAGGTAGAACCTTTGCTGGATAAATTTATTGAAGAATGGGAATAAACCTTAATGTCTAAAGATATTAAAAAATATAAACTCCTGTTGGATGGAGAACTTATAACAACAGAGCAATCTATTGAAGTTATAAATCCTGCTAATGAAGAAATAATTGCTCTTTGTTCCAAAGCTACAAATAAAGAACTAGACCTTGCTATTGAATCAGCTAAAAAAAGTCAAAAACTCTGGGCTAAAATAGGGATTGAAGAAAGGCAACAAGTTCTTCATGAAATAACCAATGTTATTAAAGATAATAGAGATCAGATAGCCAGAATTCTTACCTTAGAACAAGGCAAAACTTTTATAGCTGCTAAAGGTGAAGTTCAATTTGCAGAAGCGTTTTGTAATTATTTTGCTAATCAATCTCTAGATAATCAATTACTAAAAGATGACGATAGTTCTATTATAGAAATTCACAGACTACCTTTAGGAGTTGTTGCTGCAATAGCTCCTTGGAATTTTCCTTTTTTAATAGCAGTATATAAAACGGCTCCAGCAATCCTAATGGGCAACTCCATCATACTGAAGCCGGCACCTACCACACCGATTTCTACATGCTTCTTTGGGGAACTGCTGCAGCCAATTATTCCAAGAGGGTTAATAAATATAATTACAGATGAGAATGAACTAGGTCCAACTATTACTCGGCATCCTGATATAGCAAAAATATCTTTTACTGGTTCAACATTTACAGGAAAAAAGGTAGCAGAAAATAGCGGCTCTACTTTAACAAGACTTACACTTGAACTTGGCGGAAATGATCCTGCAATTGTTATGGCAGATGCTCAACCCTCAAAAATAGCCCAAGATATTTTTAATTCTTCTATGAATAATACTGGACAAATTTGTGCAGCGATAAAAAGGCTTTATGTCCATCAAGACATCTATGAAGAAATGTGTAATGAACTTAAAAAGATAGCAGACGGCACCAAAGTAGGAGATGGCTTTGAGCAAGGAAGTGACCTTGGCCCTTTGCAAAATAAGAATCAATATGAAAAAGTAAAAAGCTATATAGAAGAAGCTAAGCAGAAAGGAAATATAATTTCTGGAGGAGAGCCTCTTGAGGGACCTGGTTACTTTATTCCCATAACCCTTGTTAAAGATATTCAGGATGGAGCTAAGTTAGTTGATGAAGAGCAGTTTGGACCTATTCTTCCAATCATAAAATATGATGATATTGATGAAGTAATAGATTTATCAAATAGTTCAAAATATGGGCTAGGAGCATCGGTATGGAGTGAAAATATAAAGAAAGCTAGAGAAGTAGCAATCAAACTGGAAGCTGGCTCTGTATGGGTAAATCAACATGCTGCAATTGGCCCTGATATTCCTTTATCTGGCGCCAAAGAGTCAGGTTTAGGAGTTGAATGGGGAGAAGAAGGTTTGAGGGAATTTACTCAACTTAAAATTTTAAATATAAAGAAATAAATCTGGAACAATATAATGAAAGCAATAGATACAATAAATAAAGCCTTAGAAATGTTAAGCGATGGTGACTTTGAAAATTATGAAAGTTTGCTCGCTGAAGATATGTATTTTAAGATGTGCGGAAGTACTTCTCTATCAGGGGAAGCATTCAGTAAAGATGAATTCCTTGCAACAGTAGGAAACGTAATGGCTCTTCTAGCTGGTCCTATAAAATTAAATGTTAAAAAAGTAATTGACGGCGGCGATTGGGTTATCTCGATAGCTGATGGAGAAGCCACAACACTCTCAGGCAAACCTTACAATAATGAATATTGTCATATTTGGAAAGTAAAAGACGGATTAATAATAGAATTAAGAGAATTCCTTGATACAGCCTTATTAAGAGATATTTGCTAACTCATATTCGGATGAAAAAAATTAATGCGTTGTTGATTACGAAAGGTCATCCTTTTGAGAGAGGTCCATTCTTTGATATGTATGACTCACTTGAGATTGAATATACTCATATAGAACATCCTGCAGCGGAACATATTCTTAATCCAAATAATGCGGTTAATTACAATTTACTTTGTTTTTACGACATGCCAGGAATGAATTTTGATTTGCCAGAAGATAATATTGAAATAGACCCAAATGAGGATTTTAAAGAAGGGTTTAATCAACTCTTAGAAGAAGGAAAGCCAATGTTGTTTATACATCACTCAATAGCTGGATGGCCTGCATGGGATCAATACGCTGAAATCATAGGCGGTAAATTTTTATACAAAGAAAAAAAGCTAAGAGGCAAACTTACCATTGATTCTGGTTACCGTCATGACATAACGCACGTTGCTAAAGTTGTAAATCCACATCCAATTACAGAAGGAATTAAAGAAATTAAGATTACTGATGAAGTCTATCTTTATGAAATCTTTGAAGATTCGATCTACCCTCTTTTAACAAGTGATTATTTATTTGAAAAAGAAAACTTCTATTCAGCAAACAACGCTATTAATGGTCAGATGTATAATAATGATAATTGGGATCACCCTCCTGGACTTGGCCATGTAGCATGGGTTAAATCATATAAAAATAGTCCAATTGTCTACCTGCAGATGGGAGATGGTCCAAGTACTTACAAAAATAAAACTTATAGAAAACTCTTACGTCAAAGCATTGATTGGTTGACTAGTAAAGAGGCTCAGGAATGGGCTCAAAATGAAAAGGAGAAAAAAAATGTCTAATTTATTAGAGGGAAGAAAAGCTGTAATTACTGGAGCTGCAAGCGGTATTGGAGCTGCAAGTGCTCTATTGTTTGCGGAAAATGGTGCAGAGGTTTTAGCTTTTGATATGAATCCAGAAATAGAGAATATATACAAAGAAAATAATAAAATTACTGGCTTGGTGCAAGATATTTCAAACCAAGATGCAGCTAGAAATATACTAAACCATGTGGAGACGTATCTAGGTGGCTTAGATATTCTAATGAATAATGCAGGGGTTATTTCAAACTTACCTATTAGCGAAGTATCTTCGGAGGAATGGTCTAGAGTATTTAAAGTTAATGTAGATGCAAATATAGAGATCACTAAATCTTTAATGACTTTAATAAAAAATAGCTCTCAAGGCAGGGTAATCAATATTGGTTCCATAATGAGTAGCTTAGGAGATGCAAATCTACCTGCATATACAGCATCTAAACATGCCGTTGCTGGCTTAACAAAATCTCTTGCTTTTGAATTAGGTAATTCACAAGCAACCGCTAACTATATTCAACCGGGTTCAATAGTAACTGGAATGACTAAAGATGCCATCGCGGCGAGTGAAGAATTTACTAATTTTTGGATTGAAAGAGCTGCTCTAAAAAGGCTAGGGCAACCAGAAGATATAGCGAAAGGAGCACTCTTCTTAGCTTCAGATTTAAGCAGCTTTGTTTCAGGGCATGGATTAGTAATAGATGGAGGGGCATTAGTCGCAGCATCTTGGTAAAAAACAAGTTGTATTGTTTTTTTTATATTTATGATTCATTATTAGACATTAAAATAAATTTATTAGGCACTTAAACTAGTTATATGAGGAGGAAATATTATGGCAAAGCATTGGGAATATTATTCTGATCAAGATAAACAAATTGATCCTGATTATGGGCATGACATTATTTCAAAAGATAGATATGTCTCACAAGAATTTATGGACCTTGAAAGAGAAAATATCTGGAAAAAAATCTGGCTTATGGGTAGTCCTCTTCTAGATCTGAAGGAACCAGGAGATTATATAACTACAGAAATATTAGATGAATCTATTCTAATAATGAAAGGTGAAGACCTTAAAATAAGAGCCTTTTATAACGTCTGCCAACACCGAGGGAATCAGTTAGTCCATTCTCCGTTAGGTAATGCGAAGCAACATAAGTGTACTTTTCATGCTTGGGCATATAACTCAGCTGGTACTCTAATAAATGTACCTGATGAAGAAACCTTTTCTCAAGGTGCTCCGTGTGAAAAATTAAGCTTAAAAGAGATCCCTTGTGATACGTGGGGAGGCTTTGCCTGGTTTAGTTTAAATAAAGATGTTGAACCTTTGATGGACTTCCTTGGCATAATCCCTGAACATCTTGATCCTTATCATTTTGAAAACATGCAATTAGTAAATGATGTAACGGTTGAAATGCCTTACAACTGGAAAACATCTGTTGATGCATTTAATGAAACTTATCATGTAGTTGAAACTCATCCTGAATTGACATCTTGGCTAGAAGATTTAGACATACAAATAGATGTTTATGATAAACATAATCGTTATATTGTCCCTTTCGGAACACCTAGCTCCCACCTTGAAGATAAAAAAACTATTTCTGATGATTTACGTCTATATATGGAACAAGCTGGGTTAGACTCAAGTAAATTTAAAGGTGATGCAACTGAAGTTAGAAGAGCAATACAACTTCAAAGAAGAGAGCATGGAGCTGACATGGGTTATGATTTTTCAGAACTTAATGACGATCAACTTAGCGATGATTTCCATTATTTAATTTTTCCTAATATCACTCTCAATATTTATCCAGAGTCGATGATGTTATTCAGGCAAAGGCCTCATCCTACTGACCCTAATAAATCTTTATTTGATCTTCAAAATTATCTCATGCAACCAGAAGCAACAATACCTGGGGTAACGGATAATCAAGATATTTCTGGTTCTAAAAGTAAGAATACAGAAGAAAAAAAAGAAGTAGTAGCTCGAAAAAGAAGAATGGGTGGAACTTTTAAAGAGATTCCCACTGAAGTGGAGAGACCTATTCATAGGCAATTTAAGCACGGAGAAGAATCCCTCGGAGTTGTATTAGATCAAGACGCTTACAATCTACCTCATGTTCAGAAAGGAATGAACTCCGATGGCTATGATGGTTTATGGCTAGGAACGCAAGAATTAAGAATCCGACACTTCCATGAAACAATTGATGATTATGTTTTTAAAAATAAACGATAGGAATAGGTAATGGAAGCACAAAAAAAAATTAACGTATATCTAGTCGCTGGTGGAAAATATCATGATATTGATTTTGCTAGGCTCGAAATCCTAAAATTACTTGCCGAAGATGAACGAATAAGAACAAAAGTAGGACAAGATTATAAAGATATTGATGCTATAACATCATCAGATTTTCTTATTACCTATACATGTGATGTTATGCCAAGCTTAGACGAACAAGAAGCTTTAAGGGACTTCGTATCTAACGGCGGAAAATGGTATGCACTTCATGGCACAAACTCAATCTTAAGGTTTTTAGATAATGGTCAAGTAAGTGCACCTAGATGGGCTCCACACTTAATGGAAACTCTTGGATCACAATTTATCTCTCATCCACCCATAGCTCCTTACATGGTAGAAGTGGCTGACCAAGAAAATGCTCTGGTGAAAGATGTAAAACCTTTTGAAGTAACAGATGAACTATATCTAATGGATATTCATGGTGATCTAGAAATCCTTTTGCATACAGAGGAATGGGGTGGAACAACTGAAGGATTTGTTGATAGTGAATGGGAGAATAGGAGATGGCCTGTATTTTATATACATAAACTTGGTAAGGGCTCAGTTCTATACTTAACTCTTGGTCATTGCAGAGGACACTATGATATGGATCCTATTACTGACTTCTATCCTGAAATAGAAAAAGGATCATGGGATGTACCTGTCTTTTATGATTTGTTAAGAAGAGGAATTTTATGGTGTAAGGATGAACTAAAGGGATGAGAAATCCTCTAAGCCCACAAGAAAAAAAGAGTGAATCCACCAGAATTCGTATTCTGGAATCAGCTGTAGACTGTCTGAAAGAAGAAGGATATGCAGCTTCTTCTACAGCTCTAATAGCAGCCAAGGCAGGTCTCTCGAGGGGTGCTATGATGCATCACTACCCTACCAGGGTAGATTTAATCAGAGCATTAATAACTCATCTTTCAGAAAAAAGGAAACTTGTATTCAGTGATCTAATAAATGCAATTCCTGACACTAAACGCCTAGAGCAAGCAGCTGGCCTTGAGGCATACTGGGAATTATTAACTTCTAAAGAATACATAGCTTTCCAAGAACTGAGAAATGCAGCTAGAACTGACTCTCAATATAGTAAATTATTACATGATGCCACAAGAGAAATAGAGGACGGATGGAGATCTTTTGTTCTTACTTTATTTCCAGAATGGAAGACTAAACCAGACAAATTTGAACTAGCTATGGATTTAACTCAGTTCCTAATGGAAGGAATGGCAAGCCATCATGTAAACGGAAGCAAGACTTTTAGCAAAGACTCGTTAATGGCATATCTTAAATTGAAATTACTTGAGTTAATAAAAGGTTAATTTTTTTCAAAGTACTTCATACGATACTGTGAGTTGCATAAAACAAACAGGGCTGTCTTTTTTATTAAAGACTGGCATAATGACTAAGTATTAATATCAATTTGGGGAAAATAATGAAAATAATAAATAAAAGTCTTTTAGGCTTTTTTTCTTTGATCCTAGTCAGTACCTTCTCTACACAAACTTTCTCTGCAGATGAAGCAGAAGCTAGTGGTGTCGAAGAGATTGTGGTAACAGCTAGGAAAAGAGCTGAATCACTTCAAGATGTGCCTGTTGCTGTCTCAGCTTTAAGCGCAGGTCAACTTGAAAGAGGCTCTGTTCAAACAGTTCTAGATGTAGCGAAACTAGTTCCAAATGTGGAACTGCACGAAGTTACTCAAGCAGGAGGTGCCCTAGGTGCATCAATTCGTGGAATGGCTTTTGATGATCTAGAAAAGACTTATGAGCCAACCGTTGGAATTTCTATCGATGGCGTTTTTATGGCTTCTAATGGTGGTGCAGTATTAGACTTTTTTGATGTAGAAGGAGTTGAAGTTCTTCGTGGACCTCAAGGAACTCTTTACGGTCGTAACACGATTGCGGGAGTAATTAATATTACTAGATCCCAACCAACTGGAAAATTTGGGGCTAAATTGGAAGTAACATCTGCTGCTAATAATAGAGAAGATGTGAAAGCCATTATTAACATGCCTTTAGGTGAAAATGGTGGTATTAAGATAAGTGCTAGAGAATTAACTCAAGATTCTCATCTTTATAATACTACAGTTAATAAAAGGCGTGATTGGAGAGACTCTTCAACAACTGGCTTAGCTGTGAGATACGACTTCACTGACAACACAACCGCTACATTTAGCTACGATGACTATGATCATGATACTACAGCTCCGGATGTTCTTGCCTCTGGAACTAGTGATAGTATTTTTTGCTTGTATTACTCGTGGGGTTGTGCAAGCAACTCATCTGATTTATCAGCTAAAGTTGGCTATACAACTTCAAATGCTCTTGTGCCTATAACAAGCACTATAGCAGGAGAAAATATGACCCTTAATGTTGTTCATGAAGGTGATAATTTTACCTTAAAATATATTATGGGTAATATGGAATTTGATGAATACAATGGTTTTAGTTCTTGGGGTGCACCTAGAGTGTTATATCCAGTAATTCGTGAGAATTCCTACGAACAAACATCTCATGAAATCCAGTATATTTCAAACTATGATGGTCCATTAAATTTTGTTGCTGGTTTATATTTCTTAGAAACTGATACAGAGCTTCTTTCTGGTCCTAACAATAACTTTATTTCAGGACAAGCTGCTGAAGCTGAAGCACTTTTTGGAGAAGTTACTTATGACTTTAATGATAACTGGACACTTTCTGTTGGAGCTCGTTATACAGATGAAACAAAAGATATATCAAATCAAGTATATGGACTTGGTCCAGAAGCTGAAGCGAATAAATATGCTAGAAAGAATCCAACAATGTTTGATCTTGGTTTCTCTGATGACAATCTATCCCACAGAATAGTACTTCAAAGAAATTACGAAGGTGGGATGATGTATCTTTCTCATGCTACCGGCTTTAGAAGTGGTGGTTTTAATGCGCGTGGAACAAGTGGTAATACAGTTGGTCCATATCAATCTGAGGAAGTAGAAACATTAGAGCTTGGTGTTCGTGCTAACCCTTCGCAAAACTTACAGTTAAACTTAACATTCTTCCAAACAGATTATAGTGATAAGCAGGCGTTTGTGGTAACTGATGGAACCCAGTGTGGCTTACCAAATACTCAAACATGTACATTCATTAGAAATGTAGCTGAAGCATCTATTGATGGTTGGGAATTTGAAGGGGTAGCTACCCCCACTGACTCTCTTACAATACGAGCTACAATAGGAACTATGGATCCTAAATATAATAAGTATGAAATGGGTATATATGGTGATATTTCTGGTAAAGCTAAACTTATTTATGCTCCTGAATTAACAACAAACTTAACCGTTGAGCATGATTCGCAGGCTTTTGGTGGAGACTTAACGCTAAGTGCAGGATGGAGTTATAAAGACGAAGTCTATGGTACAGCAGGATGGGAAACTTATAGTTTCCAAACTGGCCCACAGATTATTGTTGAAGACTATAGATCACTTGATGTTTCTGCAACATGGCTTAAGCCTACAGATAATGGTACTTTTAAAGCTGTTCTTTACGGAACAGATGTATTAGAAAGTGGCAATAGAGTTAGTCGTGCTTTTGATGCCGGAGCATTTGGTTGGCTAGAAATAGTCCCAAGAAGGCAAGTAGGAGTAACTTTAGGATTAGAATTTTAATTCTTAAGCTACAAATAAAAAAAACCCTCTTTTAGAGGGTTTTTTTTACTTAAAAGTTGACTTGGTTAATTGTTAATTAAGCTTATAATAATTCTTTAAGGGGGAGAAAATGAATCAAGATAAGACTAAACAAGCACCTGGAGAGGCTAGATGTCCTGGCCCTTCTACCGCTGACATAATTGCAAAAGACCCTGGAGGAGCACCTCCACCATTTCTAGAAGAATCTTATTCTTTTATTGGAGATGAAGATATTTCATTCGATCATTACACCTCTGAGCAATTCTTTAATGAAGAAATGGATAAAATGTGGGCAAATACCTGGCAATGGGCTTGCAGACTTGAACATATACCTGATATTGGAGATTATTATGTCTATGATATTGGAAATCTTTCGGTATTAATTGTAAATACAAAAAAGGGTATAAAAGGATTCTATAATTCATGCCTTCATAGAGGTACTCAACTTAAACCTTGTGCATCTGCAGGTAGATCAAATAATTTAAGATGCCCCTATCATGGATGGACTTGGTCTCTGGAAGGAAAACTTTTAGAAGTACCGTGTGATTGGGATTTTCCACATCTTAACTGGGAAAAGTCAAAACTACCAGAGGTTAATGTGGAGATGTGGGGTGGTTTTATATTTGTAAATTTATCTAAAGATCCTGAACCTTTATTAGATTATTTAGGAGTTTTACCAGATCATTTTAAGAAATGGCCTCTTGAAGATAGATATGTGGCTCTTCATGTAAGAAAAGTACTTCCTGCCAATTGGAAAGCTTGCATAGAAGCTTTCTTAGAAGCTTATCATGTATTGGAAACTCATTCTCAAGCTATAAATTATGCTGGAGATGCAAATGCTCAATACGATGTATTCGGAAATAATGTTACTCGTTTTATTCATACTCTGGGATATAAAAGTCCACATGTTAAGGAAGAGTTATCTCAACAACAGATTTTAGATAGTGCTATGGGGGTTAAACATCCAAAAGAGCATGAAGAATCTAAACTTATAGTTCCTGATGGAAAAACCGCAAGAGAAATTTTTGCAGCTAATACCAAGAAAAATTTAGGTGAAGCATATAAAATGGATTTTTCTGATGCCACTATTACTGAAACTATAGATTCAATAGAGTATCACTTATTTCCTAATGCATGTTTTTTCCCAGGCTTATCGTTACCTATGGTTTATAGGTTTAGGCCAAATGGAGATGATGTTGATTCAACAATTTTTGATCTCTTATTTATGGAGCCAATACCTGAAGGAAAGACCTGCCCTCCTCCTGCTGAACCCTATGATTTAGGAATTGAGGATTCTTACTGCTCTGTACCAGGAATAAATGTTGGACTTGGAGGAGTTTATGACCAAGATACAATTAATCTAGAATCACAACAAAGAGGATTTAAAACAAGTAAAAAAGGTGCTCAAACATTAGGAAACTATCAAGAAGTAAGAATAAGGCACTTCCATCAAATGATTAATAGCTACATAGGAAAGTATTCATGAGTGTTTCTGATAAAAAAATTCAAGAAGTAGTAGATAAACAAGATATATATGACTTGATGGTCAGGTATAGCAGGGGTGTAGATCGATGTGATATTGAAACACTTAAATCAGTTTATTGGTCAGATGCCACTGATGATCACGGAACTTTTAATGGTAATGCATGGGAGTTTGCTGATTATTTAATACCAGCTCTAAGCGGAATGGATCAAACTATGCATTTTATTGGAAATGTTTCTATAGATTTTATCGATGAAAAAAAAGCAAAAGCAGAAACATATGTCTCTGCTTATCACTATATACCCGGGGAAGGCGCTCATAATGATATGATTGTTGGTGGAAGATATATAGATGATCTTGAGAAAAGAGGAGATGAATGGAAGATCAAACACAGGCTTTATGTAATGGATTGGAACCAAAATTTTCAATCAACCGCTGAATGGAATGAAGGTCTTTATGGCCAACTTAAAACAAGGGGAAAGAAATTCCCTAAAGACCCCTTTTATCTAAAGTAAAAAAATACTATGAAAACAATTAATATAATCTCTTTCTTATTTATACTTTTACTATCTTCATGTTCATCAGATGAAGAAATAGTAGGCTTCTTAGAAGGTGCTGGTGAGTTAACAAATATTGAAATACCTCAAGATATTGTGGTTCAAAGAACTAAAAATCAGCAAGAAGCGGCCTTAAATAGGATTAATAAAACCAAGGAAATACTATTTGGTGATTTACATGTTCACAGCACTTATTCTACTGATGCAAACCTTTGGAGTCTTCCAATTCAATATGGAAGGAATGAAGGTGCTCATCCAGTAGCCGATGCATGCGATTATGCAAGATTTTGTTCTTCTGTGGATTTTTGGTCTATAAATGACCATGCTGAGGCAACCACTGCTAGAAAATGGAGTTCTACAAAAGAAGCTATTCGTTCATGTAATGCTGTAACTTCAAGTAATTCTATGAATCCTGATATGGTAACTTTTCTTGGCTGGGAATGGACCCAAGCAGCAGGTGAGAGAGATGCTCATTATGGGCATAAAAATGTTATCTTGCTTGAAGAGGAAGAAGATAAAGTGCCTTTAAGACCAATCGCTTCAACTGGTACTGGAAGTGATTTTATTAGAGGTAGAATACCCTTATTTGATATAGCTGCAGGTGTTTCAGATCTTGTAGCTAAAGAAGACATGCAGCGTATTCAAAATTTTGTTACCTTTAATGATGAATATAAACCTATAGAAGACTGCAAAGGAGATGAGTCTTTATGGGACGAGAATTGTTATGAAGACGCTTCTACGCCTGAAGAACTTTTTACTAAATTAGAAAATCTAAATGTAGACCATATGGTTATCCCGCATGGCAATGCTTGGGGTATATATACCCCCCTAGGTCAGTCATGGGATAAGCAATTATCAGAAACTAAACCAGAACAAGATCGTGAATTCTTGATAGAAGTGATGTCTGGTCATGGTAACTCAGAGGAATATAGGGAATTTAAAACTATCATAATAGATGAAGATGGGAATATCAGTTGTCCAATGCCTACAAAAGATTATGAACCTTCTTGTTGGAGAGCTGGGAAAATTGTAGAAGATAGATGTCTGACTGAAGGAAAAAATAAAGAAAGTTGCTCTTTGCTTCGCAAGGAAAAGAGTCAAGAATTTGCTGAATCAAGAATGAATCAAAGAGGTGAAATTGTTGGAAAAACCAAAATGGAAGAATGGTTAAATGCAGGTCAATGTACTGACTGCTTCTTGCCCTCTTATAACTATAGACCAAAAAGCTCTGTTCAATATTCATTAGCTAAAACAGATTTCTCAGATCCAAATAACCCAAAAAATTATAGATGGGGATTTATAGCTGCAAGCGATGTTCATAGTGCTAGACCAGGAACAGGTTATAAAGAGGTATTAAGACTCAAGAACACTGATGGAAATGGCCCATCAGAACCAAAAGTTGCTGCTGCCCTTCCTGGTATATCAAGTAATATTGAATTAGCTAGATTCTCTTCCTTTTTAACTACAGGCGGACTAGCTGCTGTTCACTCTAAAGATAGAACAAAGCAATCTATATGGAAAGCCTTAAATAATAAAGAAACCTATGGAACTAGTGGCGATAGAATATTACTTTGGTTTGATTTGATTAATGGAGAGAAAGGTAAAATGCCGATGGGCAGTGAAACTGTTGTAAAAGAAAGCCCATTATTTGAAGTTAATGCAGTTGGTGCCTTTAAACAAAACCCAGGCTGCCCAAAATTTAGCTTAAATTCCTTAGATCCTGATAGATTAGAAAAACTATGCGGTGGAGAGTGCTATAACCCTTCGGATGAAAGAAAAATTATTTCTAGAATAGAAATTATAAGAATCTTGCCTCAAACTTCCCAAAATGAAGACTTAGGAAAACTAATAGAAGACCCGTGGAAAACTTTTGTTTGTGAGCCTGATGAAACAGGATGTACATTCGAATTCCAAGATGATGAATTTATTTCACTTGATAGAAAGGCTGTTTATTATGCTCGAGCTATCCAAGAGGCATCTGACACCATCAATGCAGATAACTTAAGATGCGAATACGATGAGAACGGAATTTGCATCAAGGTGAATCCTTGTTATGGCGACTATAAAACCTCTAAAACAGATGATTGTCTTGCTCCTAGTGAAGAAAGAGCTTGGTCCTCCCCTATATTTATAAATAAACTTTAACTAAAATTTTAGAGGACCCTTCGCAATATACTTATCTATTGTCTGGTGATAATGACGTAATCTACTTTCTTGATAATTTGCATATGTAACTGCACCTTTTTTTGAAGTTCTTAACCCAGCTTCAACTTCAGGTATGTTTGACATATCTTGATCAAAAATAACACCTATACCAGTTAATTCTTCGGCATCAGTCCAATTTTGATCTTCTGTTAGATGATGGATTGGCAAAGGTTCATAGTTGTCTTCGGCATCAGGGTCTGCTGAATTTCTTTCTAGAAAGAAAGCTTCCATGATTGCTGAATCAACTCTAGTTCCATTAGGTCTAAATCTATATATAAGATTATTTGCAAAACCGCCCCATGGAGAGAAATTAGGAAAAACATTGTAAACAATAGCGTCTAACATTTCTGCATCAGATTTATCAGAATAATCATGGCCATCTCTTTGATGATAGTTATCCCTCATAGTCTGAGCTGCAACCTTTCTTGCTTCTTCGCCTTCTTTAATAAGAACTTTATCATCTGCATCTACTCTTCCTGATCCATAAAATATAGTGTCTAAAATCTCTTGTTCATCCACCTCCCAACAGTGAGGACTAGGTTTGCCAGTTAATGCAATATTTCTATTCATGTGGTCTCCATAAATATCATATCTTGCATTCTCATCAGTTGTAAAAGGCATAATCTCAGGATGAATCTCAGTAGCATGAAAAGATTCCATAAATGCTTCTTGGACAGTTTTCCAATTTCCAGGTACTACCTTAGAAACATGAATAACTTTTTTACAATTTCCCAAATTCCATCTTTTATGATGCTCAGGAAGAGGTTCTAAATACTTTTCAAGCGAAATTGCATTATCATCCATATTAATAAATACAAAGCCTTCCCATATTTCAACTCTTACTTCAGGAAGATTCCATTCATCGTCCTTTACATGGGGAAAATCCCATGAAGCTGGCGTGTGTTTAAGAGATCCATCTAAATTCCAACAGTAACCATGGAATGGACACTTTAGATCCATACTATGCGTTCTATGAGTCTTTAATTTTCTTCCTCTATGCAAACAAGAATTGTAAAAAGCTTGAATCTTATCTTCTTCTGTTCTGACAATAATAAAAGACCAATTTAGAATATCATAAACCAAGCTATCGCCAACCTTAGGAATATCCTCTACTCTGCAAGCAAATTGCCAAACTCTTGTCCACATGCATTCAGCTTCAGCTTTAAAATACTCTTCTGAAATATATCTATCTGCCGAGATATCTTCTGATCCGAGAAATTCAAAATTCTCTTCAACCATAAATGCAGGTACTTTTTGAGAATCTTCATCTAAATATTCTGTATAACTTTTATAAGGAGATCTAGCGTCTCCTGCTTTTTTTACTGTATCTTTATCTTTTACATTCTGATTCATTTATAATCTCCTAAACGTTTTTATACGAAGCGTCACTTAAATTTCTTGCGCCCCTTAACAGCTGATCAACAGCTGGCGGATGTCCCCATGTATCTGTTGATGGCTCTAATTGATTCCAATCAAATATAGCTTGTCTATGAGTGATTTTCCATACTCCATCTCTTTTTTCAAGTGTATCTAGATACCTTCCCGCCGCAACCATATGAGAACTTGAACCTTCAATATCAAGCGTATGAAAAGCTAAAAAGTAACTCTCAGTAGTTGCTTTATCAGCATCCAGCTTTATAAGAATATTACAAATACAATGTTGGGTTTGCTCCATAGTTTCTAAAACTGGCATTACCCAAGTTACAAAATCTTCCGCAGTACCAACAAATTGTCCATGATCATCTGTTGCACCTGGATGGAAACATGATTTCATTAGATCTGCATCACACCTATCAACACTTCTAGCTAAATTATAAATTACTTCCTGTATCTCAAGTTTATCAGCAGCTATTTCCAATCTAGTTAAATCTCTTTCTGACATGAATCCCCCGTATTTCTTATAAAATTAATAGACAACTATATCATTTAAGCGTCTAAAAAAAACAGAGTTGTTTGTTTTTTTAGATATGAGTTAATATGTAAATATTAGAGAAAATAATTGGAGAAATTTATGGCAGATATGGCAAAAGATTATGAAGATGTAACCCAATATCCTTTGGATCCGGAAAGAGAAGTTGAATTAATTAAACTACAAAGAGAATGTTGCTTCATGTGGGCAAATAAAGCAGGCCATCCAATAGGTGTAATAATGAGTTATCTGGAGTATGAAGGGAAATTATGGCTAACGGCTACTAATACTAGAGCCAGAGTTCCTGCTATCAAAAGAAGCGGATTAAGCTCTATTTGCATTACGAGTACAGGTACTGAAATGGGTGGAGGAAAGACTGTGACTTATAAAGGCCATACAGTTATACATGAAGGAATTAAGGAAATTAATGATTGGTTTTATCCTGCTCTTGCTTCAAGGCTGTACCCTGAAGGTGAGGCTTCAGAAGCGAAAAGAATTCAATTTGCAGATTTTCTTGACTCCCCACATAGAGTTGTCTTCGAATTTACAAGTGAAAAGAAAATAGTTTATGATGGAGATAAAATGTGGGCAGCAACTCCTGATGCTGATGCTCCAGGAGACTGGGCTCCAGAAAGCTAGAAATTTTTTTTAACTATAATTAAATATAAAACTATGAATTCTTTCTTATCTAAAATGGCTAACCCTTTCATTGATATAGCTCATTGGTTATTAAGGCTCAGCCTTGGTATTTCATTTTTTATTCACGGTTGGGGGAAATTACCACTTCCACCTAAAAGACTATCTGGCGGGTTTGAATCAATGGGATTGCCTGCTCCTGAAATACTTAGCAGCTTAGTTTCTTTAGGTGAAATGGGAGCAGGAATAGGAATCATTTTAGGGGGTCTGTTTAAAGGAAATACAGGAAACATTGCAACAAGGCTTTCTGGAGGGGCTATAGCAATTATCATGATTGGCGCTATTATTTTAGTCCATTTAGACTGGATCTCTTCTGGCAAAATCTTTACCACTGAACAAATATTCTTACTTGTTTTGGGTATTTATTTTGCAATAAAGGGGAATAATAACTAAGACATGTCAAAAAAACCATTTAGATTCTCCTGGCAATCTTTTGCTGCAGATTCTCCAAAAGAATGGACTAATAGGGCTAAAAAAGCTGAAGGCTCTGGTTATTCAGCGTTTCATCTAGCAGACCATTATATAGGTCCAGGATCAGCCTTAGAAGAAGCTGCACACCCTGTCCAAAACTTAGCAGCAGTGCCCGCAATAATGTCTGCTGCAGATGCTACAAATACTATAAAAGTTGGCTGTAGAGTGTTTTGTACAAGTTACCGTCCAGCAGCAGTTTTAGCAAAAGAAGCTATGACTATAGATTTTCTTTCCGAAGGAAGGCTTGAATTGGGTTTAGGAGCTGGATGGGTAAAAAGTGAATACGAAGCCATGGGAATAACATACGACTCGCCAGGTAAAAGAATAGATAGGCTTGAGGAAACACTTGGAATCATTAAAGCTCATATGAAAGCTGAACAGCTTGATTTTGAAGGAAAACAAGCTACAGCAAAAAATTATCAAGGTCTTCCAGCGGCTTTCAATAACCATGTTCCAATTATGATTGGAGGTGGTGCGCCTAGAATCTTAGGATTAGCCGGAAAAGAAGCTGATATTGTAAGTGTTAATTACAATAATAGTGCAGGAAATTTAGCTGGCTCTAGAGAAACTGATACGGCTGAAGGAACTATGCAGAAGATAAATTGGATAAAAGATGGAGCGGGAGAAAGATTTAATGAACTTGAATTAGAAATAGGAGCCTATCTAACTATAATTACTGATAATCAAAAAGAGACTGTTGAATCAATGACAGAAATGATGGGAATGACGGTAGATCAACTATTATCATTCCCGCATGCATTAATAGGATCTACAGATTATATATGTGAAGAGCTTGAAAAAAGAAGAGAGCTTTATGGAATTAGTTATATTTCTTTTTCTGACAACTCAGCTGAAGCTGCAATTCCCATTGTAGAAAAACTTAGCGGGAAATAATCTTTAAAAATGGTGGGCCGTCTGCGACTCGAACGCAGGACCAATTCCTTAAAAGGGAACTGCTCTACCGACTGAGCTAACGGCCCACAAAGTGCGTATGATAAAGGTTTAATTCAATTATTTCGAGACTTCTTCTAAACTTTCTTTAGATTTTAATGCCAGTAAAGAGCTTGCTGTATTTGGATAATTTTCTATTACCTGGTTGTAGTAAGTATTTGCTTCTATTATCTCACTAGAAATCCTTGATATCTCCCCCAATTTATAAAGTGAATCAGGATATCTTGGGTGATCCTTATAGTTGTTAATTAATACTAAATAACTTTCTTTTGCATTTGCTAAATTCTCCTGAGCAAGGAATAATTCTCCAGACCAAAAATAAGCATCTCCTGAATATCTCCCTTTTGGATATTTTATAATTTGAATATCAAAAGCTTCTAATGCCTCAGCAAACCTACCTAAATCAAATAACTCAAGCGCCTTTCTATGAAGAGACAATTCTTTATAATCTTCTTCAGTTATATTTTGCTCGGCATCAGTAAATGATAATTCTTCAGCTTGACCTGGCGAGATTTGAGTTAATTCATATAGCCTTCTATCGATATCAACATATCTTTGCTGATTAAGTTCTTCGAATCTATTCAATAAATAAGAAGTTTCTTCAAGTTTTCCTCTGAGTTCTGCAATTTCATCTTCAAGTCTATTTATTTTTTGATACAAAAGATTAAGACCCTCTTCTGAATTAAGATCTTCCGTTAAAACATGCCCAATTATTCCAATGAGAATAGCAATAAAAAAAAATTTTCTAAAATTATACAATTCTAAAATGCTTTTACTTCAACTCTTCTGTTTTGAGCCCAGGCTTTCAAAGTAGAAAGGCTGCTTAAAGGTTTTTCTTCGCCATAACTTACGGTTGTTACTCTACTTGAGTTTATACCATTGATAATTAATAAATCTGAAACTGATTGGGCCCTTCTCTCACCTAACGCTAAATTATACTCTCTAGTCCCTCTCTCATCACAATGACCTTCAATTCGGACATTAAGAGATGAATTTTCATTCAGCATTTTAGCTAAAAGACGGACCTCTTTTGCAACAGCAGGATTAATGTCACTACTATCATAATCAAATAAATAAACTCCCTGATTTGTAGAAGAAGCGCCTTCATAACTTGCGTTAATAGAGGTAGAACTTGATTCTGAATTTACAGCATTTTCATATGAAGGGCCTGATGAGCAACCTATAAAAGAGCAGAAAATTACGGAAGAAAAGAAAAAAACTTGCAGTGCATTCATTAAATTTCCAATGTTAAAGTTATATTAGTCTATGACATCATTATAACCGTTTAGTTCAAAAAAGGTGACCAAGCAGGCTCTCTAACTTCGCCTTTTGTTGAAGGAAGAAAAAAACTAGTTTCTCCATCAACAGATATGCCAGCGAGGAGACTCACACCATCATATTTTGTTGCATACATTATCAAGTTTCCATTTGGAGATATGGTTGGCGATTCATCCAAAGGAGTATCTGTCAAGATATCCATAATGCCGCTCTTTAGATGCAGGCGAGCTATATGGAATACTCCATTATTTCTATGAACGTAAACTATGCTTTTTCCATCTGGTAAATATCGTGCCCTAGCATTGTAGTTGCCTTTGAAGGTAAGTCTTTTTATTTTATTATTAGATAAATTGATTTCATAGATTTGTGGTGAACCACTTCTATTTGAAGTAAAAACTATCCTTTTAGAATTAGATGACCAGTCTGGCTCAGTATCTATCCCATAGTGCTCTGTTAGCCTAGTCCAAACTTTTTTCTTTAGATGATATTTATAGATATCTGAGTTTCCATTTTTAGATAAGACTGCTGCTAAAAACTTACCATTTGAAGACCAATCAGGTGAGCTATTTAAGCCTTCTTGAGGCTTAATTAGCTGCCTTTTGCCAGATAAAATTGATTGAACATAAATATTAGACCTACCTAATTCAAAAGAGACATAAGCAACAGACTGGCCATCTGGAGACCAAGTTGGGGAAATAATTGGAGCATTGGAAGAAACTAGAACCTTGTCTCTGCCGCCATCAAAATCACTTATTCTCAAAAGATACTCTTCATTTAAATAATCAGAACCATCTACATAAAGAATCTTAGTCGAAAAAATTCCAGGTATACCTGTTATTTCTTTATAGATACTATCACTTATGCCGTGAGCAAGACTCTTAAAATCATTTGTAGATCCTTTTATATAAGCCTTGTGTAATCTTTTCTCTCTAGCAATATCATAAATAAAATAAGTAACTTCAATATTATTTTTTAATTTACTAGCAGATATAGATTCTGCTTTTCCAAAAATTAGATAATCAATATTAAGTAGCCTCCAATCCCTATAATATAATTCATTCTCAGAGCTGGGAAAGCTTAACATCTGACTTGGAGGTAAGATCTTATACTCTCCAATAAATTCTAAATCATTTGCAATTAATTCATGTAAATATGAATCAATAGATATATCCATACTCAATGATATAGGTACTATGGCAATATTAATTGGATCATTGGATCCTTTTGTAATCTCTATCCTTAATTCAGCATTTATAAATGAAGCAATAAAAACCAAAAGTATAAGAAAGAAAAACTTTTTAACCGTCATTTTCTTTAGGAATAAATACAAGTAAGAAATTCCTGAAATTATTATCAAACATTGTTCTAGGCATAGAATTGATTCCCCTAATAAAATCTATACTTTCAACTGCAGTTAGAGTTGAACGGTCAAATACTTCATCTCCACTTTTTTTAGTTAGATTCATAGATACAATTTCTCCAGTTGGAAGCATACTGATGGATAATTCTACAGACATTCCTATCTTTGCAGATTCTGGTTGATTCCAACTATCAATAATTTGTTTCTTTATGATATTAGAATACTCAGAGATTTTACCTAAATACCCTTCTAAATTAATCTTTTCTTTAAGAGGGTCAGCCAATTCTCTTATTCTGAGATTCTCTAAAGCTAAAGAAGGATTTAAAGTCTCTAGTAACTCTTTTTCAATATTATTATTTTTGATGGATTTAGAATTAGAATCTTGATCTTTTATAAAACTTGAAACTATAGGCCTATCTATTTTCTCATCTTCAAACAAAGTATAAACTTTAATGATAGCATCAGAAGATTTTATAGGGATAAAAGATAGCTGAAAATAAGATACCCAAACAGAAAAAAAAATTAAGATAAAATGTAAACTTAAAGATATTAAAAATCCAGCATAGAAATTTTGTTTCATTTTAAGTTTTAGGAGGTTTTGTTATTAAACCCACTTCTTTCGCACCAGAAGCCTGTAATTTAGACATTACAGCCATTATTTTTTCATACTTTACTTCACCATCCCCCCTGACTACAACTTGTAGTTCAGGGTTGGCAGATAAAATCTTATGTATGTTCTTACCCAACTCTTCTTCTGATAACGATTTATTAGATGTAGCAGAAGTTTCTAGAAAATAACTTCCATCTGATTTTACAGATACAATTAATGGATCAGAAATTGTTCTTGGTAATGCTTCAGATGATGTTTCAGGAAGATTTACTAATACGCCCTGTACCATTAACGGAGCTGAAATCATGAAAACCACAAGCAAAACAAGCATGACATCAATATAAGGGACTACATTAATCTCTGACATTAATTTTTTCTTAGACCTTCGCCGTATCATTTTTTATTAGTTCCTATGAATTTCTCTGTAAAGCACAGAACAAAGTTCATCTGTAAAACCAAGATAGGATGTCACAAGATTATCTACCCTTACAGAAAACCTGTTATAGGCGATCTGTGCAGGAATAGCAGCAAATAGACCTATTGCTGTAGCTACTAGGGCTTCCGAAATACCGGGTGCTACTGATGCTAGTGTAGCTTGAGAAGCCTCAGCAAGACCTATAAATGAATTCATGATTCCCCAGACAGTCCCAAATAATCCTATATACGGGCTGACTGAAGCTACAGTAGCCAAAAATGGAAGGTTTTTTTCAAGTAAAACTTCTTCATGTCTCAAGGATGTCTGCATGGAACGTTCGACCCCCTCCATTAACATCTCAGAAGGTATATTTTCAGAAATTAATTTTTTATACTCCTCTAATCCAGATCTAAAAAGATATTCAGCACCTATTGGACTTTCATCCTTATCTCCGCCCATCTCATATACGATATCTAAATCAATGTCAGACCAAAATAAATATTCAAAATTCTTAAATTCTTCCTCGGACTTAGATAATACAGACCACCTTTCAAAAATGACCATCCAAGAAAGGATAGAAAATAGGAACAATAATACAATTACCCCTTGAACCATTAAACTGGCATCTAAGAAAAGGTTAATAATATTTAAAGATTGATTCATAACAATGTTTTCATTCCTTCAAATAACTTATTGGGAAGGCGCATAGGCAAGAAAGATTCAAAAGATAAACACCCACAACCAATAGTTGCCTCCACAAGCAGTGTACTATCTAAGAACACTTTTTGAGAAAAATCAAAGCTTACTTTCCCTAATTTAATTAACTTAGTTTCTATAATTATCTCATTATCAAGAATAGCCGGCTTTCTGAATTTAATATCTAGTTTTCTTACAACAAAAATACCCCCTTCCTCTATAAGAGATTGTTGACCATAGCCAATCTCTCTTAAATATTCAGTTCTAGCCCTCTCAAAAAATCTTAGATAATTGGCGTAATAAACAACTCCTTGCGCATCAGTATCTTCAAAATATATCCTTAAAGAGAATTTATGATTCTGAGTCATTCATTCTGGAAGTCAATATCTTCTTGATATAGCTCCTTTAGTAAAAATATAAAGTCTTCCCAAAGGAGGTCTGCTATAAAGGGGGAGTTAATATGAAGCATTGGATTAATTGCACCAATGGGCACTCTTACTTTTATGGGTCGTCTATCAAATTTATAAACTAATGCAGGGATTCCATTATTTTGATTAGTTGCATCTTGAACTTGCTTCCACCATGCTTCTAGAGGCTCTGCTCCAGATCCATATCTTTTACATTCTATATTCCATCTTCCTAACCTTAAATCAGGCAAATGTTTTTCTCTTGTTTGTTCAAGAATTCGCCTAATATTATTTTTGAGCCCTAAATCATTTGTCAAAAGATTTGCTATCTCTCTTTCAAATGAAGCTCCTTTATTCCTTGAATTTGTCATTGAATTTAAATTTGTTTCATTAATTCAGAAGAAAACTCAGCATTAGAGTGGACATTTTGAGTGTCATCTAGATCTTCTAAGATTTCCAATAATCTATATACAGATAAAGAGGTATCATGATCTAAACTAATAGTAGTTTCTGGTAATAATGTAATTTCAGATTCCTCTAATTGTATATTAGAGGAATTCAAAGATTTAGCGACCTCTTGAAGCTTATCTGGATGAGTGATAATGGTTATTGAATCATCTTCATGTATTTCTATATCCTCAGCTCCAGAATCTATAGCTAAATCCATAACCTTCTCTTGATCATTGGGCGCACTTACTTGAATCTGCCCTTGTTTCTTAAATAAATAAGAGACTGAACCATTAGTGCCTAAATTTCCTCCTGCCTTACTAAAAGCATGCCTTACCTCAGCTACAGTTCTATTTATATTGTCTGTCATAGTTTCAACTAAAATAGCAACTCCTCCAGCTCCGTAACCTTCGTATAAGACTTCTTCTAAATTTTCACCTTCCCCGCCTCCAGCACCTCTTTGAATAGCTCTATCTATAGTATCTTTAGGCATATTAGCTGAAAGTGCTTTATCTAGTGCTGTTCGTAATCTTGGATTATCTTCTGGACTAGGACCCCCTAATCTTGCTGCTACAGTTAGCTCTCTTATTAGTCTTGAGAAAACCTTTCCTCTCTTAGCATCTTGCCGACCTTTTCTGTGTTTTATATTAGCCCATTTAGAATGTCCTGCCATAACTCTATTTCTCTTCCTCTTTTATGCGAATACCTAGCTCCTGAAGTTGTTCAATAGAAGCTATGCCTGGGGCCTCTGTTAATAGACAAGACGCTGTCTGAGTCTTTGGAAATGCTATTACATCTCTAATTGATTCAGAATCTGTCATTAACATAAGCATTCTATCTAGTCCAAAAGCTATGCCTCCATGAGGAGGACACCCATATTTCAAGGCAGATAACAAAAACCCAAATTTTTCTTCTGCTTCTTCCTTTTGGATACCTAATAGATCAAAAACTAAAGACTGAATTTCTTGATCATGTATACGAATAGATCCTCCTCCTACTTCGACTCCATTAATAACCATATCGTAAGCGTCTGCTATAACTGTCAAGGGGTTTTTAGTCAGCTCTTCCTTAGAGGATAGAGGTTTAGTGAAAGGATGATGCAATGGTGTTAATTGACTATTTTTATTTAATTCAAACATTGGCCAATCAGTAACCCAGCATGGAGCCCAATTACTTTCTAGAAGACCTAAATCCTTTGCTAAGAGATCCCTCAAAGAAGATAAAGAATCATTTGTAATTTTTGCATCTCCCGCTCCAAAAAATAAAATATCTCCAGATTGAAGATTCAAGGAACTAATAAGAGAATTGATAGTTTTATCGTCTAAAAATTTTAAAATTGGCGATTGAAGACCGTCTCTATTTTTTGTAATGTCCTGTACCTTAATATATGCAAGTCCTTTCGCACCTAAAGAAATAACATGCTTAGTATAGTCATCAATTTTTTTTCTAGTTATAGCTTCGCCTCCATGAACTTTTAGGGCAGCAATCCTAGAATTTAAATCATTTGCAGGATCACTAAAAACTTTAAAATCTGAATCCACAAATAACTCTTTAACTTCTACAAATTCTAAGGGATTTCTTAAATCAGGCTTGTCAGTTCCAAATTTTTCCATTGCTTCTTTATATGTAATCCTCCTAAAAATACCTAAATCAATGTCTAAAATATTTTTAAAAGTATTTAAGATCATCTCTTCAGTTAGGTCCATAACTTCTTTAGAGCTAACAAAAGAAGCTTCTATATCTATTTGAGTAAACTCTGGTTGTCTTTCAGCTCTTAAGTCTTCATCCCTAAAACATCTTGCAAATTGATAATATCTTTCAAAACCAGATGCCATCAAAGTCTGCTTAAATAATTGAGGTGATTGAGGTAAAGCAAAAAAAGAACCTGGAAAAGTTCTGCTTGGTACAAGATAATCTCTAGCTCCTTCGGGTGTAGCCTTAGTCAAGATAGGGGTTTCAATTTCTATGAAGTCGTATTTCTCTAAGTAAGCTCTTATAGCGGAAGAAGTTCTTGATCTTAACCTGATATTATTTTGCATTTCTTCTCTTCGAAGATCTAAAAATCTATATCTTAACCTTGTTTCTTCTCCAGTTTTTAGATGCTCATCCAATTGAAATGGAACAGGACCAGAAGTATTAAGAACTTCAAGGGAAGATGCTAAAAGCTCAAATTCTCCAGTCATAATTTCTTGGTTAATAGTCCCTTCAGGCCTTAATCTTAAAATCCCTGAACACTTAATTACGTATTCATTTCTACAGCTTTCTGCCAAAGAAAAAACACTATCGTCCTCTGGGTTATAAACTACCTGAAGTAATCCTGACTCATCCCTGATATCTAAGAAAATGACTCCTCCATGATCTCTTCTTCTATGCACCCATCCTGCAATCTCTACTACCTTTCCTAGATCTTTTTTTACTACTAAACCACATTTGTGGGTTCTAAATGTCATATCCTATTTTTTCTCCTTCATGTAATGCATTTTTTAATTCTTATCCTCTTTTGATTTATCTTTCTTTGCGCTCTTTTCAGTGGTGCTTTTTGTTGTAGAGGATTTTTTTTCGTTATCATCTTTAGAGAGATTTTTCTTTTTTCCTGTCTTAAAATCAGTTTCATACCATCCGCTTCCTTTAAGCCGGAAAGAGGGGGCCGAAACTAATTTTTTAATATATCCTCTTTTAGAGCATGAAGGACATTCCTGTGGCAAAGGAGCACTGATAGACATAATTTTCTCAAATGTACTATCGCATTCTTGACATTCATACTCGTAGATTGGCATAGTTTCTTATATCAATTATCATAAATCTAAGAATTATAACAACATCCGAGAAGAACCTTCTAAATTAAAGTTAGCATGATATTATAAACTTTAATTAAAAAAAATATGAAAGCTAATAATCTACTAATAGGAACTCAGCGAGAAACTCCTTCAGACGCAGAATCTATTAGTCATAAACTGATGATAAAAGCTGGCTTGATAAGACAAACAGCATCTGGTCTATACACTTGGCTTCCTATAGGTCATAAGATACTTAAAAAAGTTTCTACGATAGTTCAACAAAATATGGAGAAAGCATTGGCCCAAGAAATTCTTATGCCCATGGTGCAACCCAGTGAGTTATGGAAAGAAAGTGGGAGATGGCAACAATATGGGAAAGAACTTCTTAAATTTAAAGATAGAAATGAAAGAGAATTTTGCTTAGGGCCAACTCATGAAGAGATAATTACTGAATTATGCCGAAATGAGATTAGAAGCCACAAACAACTTCCAATTACTTTTTACCAAATACAAACTAAATTTAGAGATGAAATACGACCACGTTTTGGTGTAATGAGAGCAAGAGAGTTTCTAATGAAAGATGCTTATTCTTTTGATTTGAATGAAGAAGGGTTAGATGTTAGTTATCAAACTATGAGAAAAGCTTATATAGAAATTTTTAATTCTTTAGGGCTGGACTATAGAATAGTAACTGCAGACAGCGGGAATATAGGAGGCTCAAACTCCGAAGAATTTCATGTTTTAGCTGATACCGGTGAAGACCTCCTAGCTTTTAGTAACAAATCAGATTATGCAATTAATGCTGAATTATTAGTAAAATTAATGGATGATCAAAATCCTGATTCATTAGAAGGAAAACCAAGTCCAGACGGAAAGGGAATATTAAGTTTAAAAAAAGGAATAGAAGTTGGACATATATTTAAATTAGGAAAAAAATACTCTGAAAGCATGAAGCTAAAAATTCAATACGAAGATAAAGAGACTTATCCAGAAATGGGCTGTTATGGGATAGGCGTTTCAAGAATCATAGCTGCAGCTATAGAGCAAAATCATGATGAAAAGGGAATAATTTGGCCACAAAAAATGTGTCCTTTTGAAGCGGTAATTGTAGAGGTAAATCCAAAACAAAAACAGAATGTAACAGATGGCTGTTCTAAAATTTATGAGGAACTTAAATCAGAAGGAATAGACGTACTTTGGGATAATAGAGATCAAAGACCAGGAGTTAAATTTTCTGACATGGAATTAATTGGAATTCCTAAAATGATTATCATAGGTGAAAAATCCTGTAATGAAAATAAAGTAGAAATAAAAGACAGAACTGAGGGGCAACCAATATTTATTGCTCCTCAAGAGGCTGCAAAACTAATAAAAAGTTAATTTAACTTCTCAATAATCATAGCATTAGCTGTTCCTCCTCCCTCACATATCGCTTGAAGGCCATATTTAGCATCTCTTCTCTCTAACTCATGCAAGAGAGTTGTCATTAATTTTGCACCTGTTCCGCCTAAAGGATGGCCTAATGCCATAGCTCCTCCATTGACATTTAATTTTTCTAAATCTGCACCTACTTCTTTTGCCCAAGCTAGTGGTACCGGAGCAAATGCTTCATTTACTTCATATATATCCATATCTTCTATTCCGAGATTTGCTTTTTCTAATACTGTTTTAGTTGCAGGTATAGGACCTGTTAACATAATAACTGGATCATCTCCTGCTAATGCTAAAGCAATTATTTTAGCTCTAGGCTTTATATTCAATTTCTTTAAACCTTCATCATTTACTATCATGACAGCGGCTGCTCCATCACAAATCTGACTAGAAGTTCCTGCTGTTAGGTTGCCTCCTTCTGATAAATTCTTTAACCCTGCTAGACTTTCTAAACTAGTATCAGGCCGTATTCCTTCATCTGCAGTTACCATAACTGATTCGCCATCAGGTGTTTGTCCTTCTATTGGCATAATTTCTTTATCAAAATAACCTTGATTTGTAGCATTTGTAGCTTTTTGATGACTTGCGAATGCAAAGGCATCTAATTCCTCTCTAGAAAGATTAAATTTTTCTACCATCATTTCAGCTCCTGCAAATTGACTGAACTGAATACCAGGATATTTCTCTTGCATACCTTCGCCTTGGCCTGGTGCCCCATGACCTGCTTTATAACTATCTATAATATTTGACCCTATAGGCACTTGGCTCATTACTTCTACGCCGCCAGCGATAACTATATCTTGTGTTTCTGATAAAACAGCTTGTGCTGCAAAATGAATTGCCTGCTGCGAAGATCCACACTGCCTATCTACAGTTGTTCCTGGAACGCTTATAGGTAATGATGATGAAAGGATAGCATTTCTAGCTACATTACCTGCTTGGGCTCCATTTTGACTCACACATCCAAAAATAACATCATCTATCAAACTAGAATCAATTCCCGTTCTTGCTACTAACTCATCTAAAACACTAGCACCTAAATCTGTTGGATGGATTTTACTTAATTTACCATCCCTTCTTCCTCCGGGGGTTCTTACTGCGCCAACTATATATGCGTTTGCCATTTTTTCTCCATAAATTGAAGATGCATTTTAATAAATAAAGTAAAAAAAGGCTATTCTATAAACTAGTTATTTATTATTAGATACTAGCTTCATTCACTAATGACAGTTTCAGTAATTTGTTTTTCTAATTTTTCTACAATTTTAGGATTTTGCTCTAAAAATTCTACAGCATTAGACTTACCTTGACCTATACGTTCTTCATTATAACTGTACCAAGATCCAGATTTCTCAATAATATTTAAATTGGCACTAATGTCTATTAATTCTCCCATTCTATTAATGCCTTTATTATAGAGAATTTGAAACTCTGCCTGCTTAAATGGTGGTGAGACTTTATTCTTTACCACTTTGACACGCGTTTCATTTCCTACAGCTTCATCTCCTTCTTTGATAGTTCCTATCCTTCTAATATCTAGTCGAACAGAAGCATAAAATTTTAATGCATTTCCACCTGCTGTAGTTTCAGGACTTCCAAACATAACTCCAATTTTATGCCTTATTTGGTTTATAAAAATTACCAAAGTTTTAGATTTCTGAATATTACCTGTTATCTTTCTCAGAGCCTGAGACATCAATCTAGCCTGTAAACCTACATGATGATCTCCCATCTCCCCCTCTATCTCTGCCCGAGGTACTAATGCTGCAACTGAATCAATAACTAAAATATCTATTCCGCCAGACTTAACTAAAACGTCTGCAATTTCTAATGCCTGTTCCCCAGTATCAGGTTGCGAAACAAGTAGATCATCTACATTTACACCTAATTTATTTGCGTAAACTGGATCTAAAGCATGCTCCGCATCTATAAATGCAGCCGTACCTCCCAATTTTTGGCACTGAGCAATAGTTTCGAGAGTTAAAGTTGTCTTTCCCGAAGACTCTGGTCCATATATCTCCACTACTCTTCCTTTTGGCAAGCCTCCTATACCTAAAGCTTTGTCTAAACCTAGTGAACCCGTAGATATTGAAGGTATAGAGACATGAACTTTATCACCCATTCTCATAACTGCCCCTTCCCCAAATTGTCTATCTATTTGACCCAATGCCTCTTGTAATTGTTTTAATCTATCTCCTGATGCTGGAGATTTATCAGCTGAACTTTTACTATTACTTTTCTTAGCAACCATTATATTTCCTCATTTAATTCATTACTTAGTTAATACTGTATATATATACAGTATATAAATCAAAGACTTTTTACAAGTTTTATGGATTCTTCTAAAACTAATTTAACTGTTTGTAGCCTAACCTCTTCTCTATTGCCTGAGAAAATTTTAGTAATAAGCTTCGGATCAGATCCTTTTTTTTTCCACGCCATACATACAGTTCCAACTGGCGTTTCTTTTGAACCGCCAGTAGGTCCGGCTACTCCGCTAATAGAAACTCCAATATCAGCCCCACTTAAATGAAGAGCTCCTTCTACCATTTCACTCACTACTTCTAAACTTACTGCTCCATATGTTTTTAATGTATCCATCTTTACTCCTAAAATTTTATTCTTAGATGAATTAGAATAAGTAACAAAACTGCAACCAAACCATTTTGAGCTTCCAGAAATAGAAGTTATTTCTTTACTCACCCAACCTCCAGTGCAGGATTCAGATGTAGTAATGAAAAGATCTTTTGAAATCATCAAAGATCCTAAAGTTTCTGTAATCTCAGTAAAATCAATAGCCACAATTTATTTTTTTTATCTACAAATAATAAAGATGGTGAAAAAATTAGAAAGAAGACCGCTGATGATTATTTTTGGTTTTATCATTCCTTTCGTTCTCAAGATTGATTAAATATTCTTTATCTACATCTGAACTCAAATATTTTCCATCGAATATGGATGTTTCAAATTGTTTAATTTCAGGGTTCCCCTGTCTTGCTGAGTCTATTAACTCCTCTAAATCCTGATATATTAGCCAATCTGCACCTATTAAATTACAAATTTCTTCTTCAGTTCTGCCATTAGCTACTAGTTCAGAAGTTGAAGCCATATCTATACCATAAACATTTTGATAAATAATTGGGGGAGATGCAGAAGCAAAGTAGACCTTTTTTGCACCAGAAGCTCTTGCCATCTCTATAATTTGTCTACTAGTTGTTCCTCGAACAATTGAATCATCAACTAAAAGAACTACCTTATTTTCAAATTCTAAATCAATAGCATTTAATTTTTGTCTTACTGACCTCTCTCTCTTTTCCTGTGAAGGCATAATGAAAGTTCTTCCAATATATCTGTTCTTTACAAAACCTTCCCTATATTTTATATCTAAAGCTGCTGCTAATTGAATAGCTGAAGTTGTGCTACTTTCAGGTATAGGAATAACGACATCAATATCATGAGATGGATTTACCCTTTTAATTTTTCTAGCTAATCCTTGACCCATTCTTGATCTAGATTTATGTACTGATATTTTATCTATCACCGCATCAGGACGAGCTAAATAGACATACTCAAAAATACATGGAGTTGCAGTAGAGTTTTCAGCACAAATTTTTCTAAAAACCTTACCTTCAAGATTTATAAAAACTGCCTCTCCAGCTGCTACATCATCAATAACTTTAAAACCTAAAGAATCAATTACTGAGCTTTCAGAGGCAATAAGATAGTCTGAACCTAACAAATCATTATCTTTACTTCCAAAAATTAAAGGGCGGATACCAAAAGGATCTCTAAACCCGACTATGCCAATACCATTAATCATAATTACAGCCGAGTAGGCTCCTCTTGCCCTCGAATAAGTAGCTTTTATAGCTGCAAAGATATCTTCTGGTCCTGGTTCTACCTGGCCCTGTCTTCTCAATTCATGAGCAAATACATTTAACAAAACTTCGCTATCGGAATCTGTATTTAAATACCTTAAGTCTTTTTTTAAAAGCGATTTTGTCAACTCTTCTCTATTGGTTAAATTTCCATTATGGGAAATAGAAATACCATATGGGGAGTTCACATACATTGGTTGAGCTAATTCTCTATCTTGACTACCGGCAGTTGGATATCGGACATGACCTATCCCTAAATGCCCCTTGAGTCTTTGCATATGTTGTTCCTGAAAAACATCCCTGACAAGACCCACTTGTTTTCTAATGTGAAATTTATTTTCATCACATGTAGCTATTCCTGCTGCATCTTGGCCCCTATGCTGCAATACAGTTAACGCATAATAAAGATCTTGGGCTACATCAGCCTTGCCTACTATTCCTGCTACACCACACATATTTTTTATATTTTATACCTAAGCAACTAATCTCACATTCTATTTTTTTGAAAAGACGGATTTATTTCTTCTGAGGGATTTATAAAAGCTTCAGATAAAGCTTTAATTTTGAGGGTATACACTTTTGTAAAAGAATTATCCCACCAAATTTTTTCCTCTAAATAGTCTAAACTAAATATAAAAATTCCTACCAAAATAACGATAGATTTAGCTGTCGCCAAAATTCCTCCTAGAACCCTATCAAGCATTTTTAAACCCAATAGACTTATAATTCCATTAAAAAATTTACCTAGTAAAGTAAAAACTATAAAAAGAATTATAAAAACTAGTAAAAAAGAAATATATTCAAGAAACTGACTTTGTATCCCAAAATCAGATAAATATGGAGATATGTATCCTCCATAATTCCAAGCAATTAGGATAGATCCTATCCATGCAATCAAAGAAAATACTTCTTTTATAAATCCATTGAGAAGCCCTAATAATAGGAAAAATAAGATAATTGACAAAGAAGCTATATCTATAAAAGGAATATTCATATTTCTATATTATTAATAACTTGATGAGCTTCTGAAACTGTATGGAATGAACCAAATATTACAATTATATCCTCATTTGGGTGATTATTAAGAGCCAATTTAACTGCCTTATCTACACCTTCTATAGACATTACATCTTGTTTTTTGATTTTTATAATTAATTCTTTTAAATATTCTTTATTCTCAGCTCTGTAAATATTTGGTGAAGTTGTATACCAACTAGAAATTAGAGGAATCATTGGTTCTATTATTCCCAAAGCATCTTTATCAGACATCAAACCTATAACTGCATGAAGCTTTCGTTTTCCATAATATTCTTTTTTAATAAAATCTGCTAAGAATTTAGATGCCGCAGGGTTATGACTAACATCTACAAGTACTCTGTTCTTAATTAGTTGCCTCCTATAAGGAATAATAATCTTATTCAATATTTCTGCATCTTTATTTATTAATTTATGATCTAAAAGATGACATGCAGTTAAAGCCATACAAAAACTCTCAATAGATAGGCTGGGGTTGATGATCTCAGAAACATTGACCGCTCGATCTGATCGATAGAATTCATAAACACCTTTACTCATTGAACTTTCATTGAAAAAAGTAAAATCCTGCCCCATCTGATAAATAATTGCTCCTTTAGAGTTTAGGACCTTTTTAACATCTAGATCTATATCTCTTTGCCCTATGATAGCTATCTTATCTTTTCTAAATATTGCAACTTTTTCAATGGCAATCTCTTTTTTTGACTTGCCTAAAAGGTTGGTATGATCTAAGTCAATATTAGTAAGGATAGAAATATCAGCATCTATTATATTGATCGGATCTAATCGACCACCCAAGCCAACTTCAAGGATTACATAATCTAATTCCAATGTTGAAAAATAATGCAGGGCAGCTAGAGTAATAAAATCAAAATAACTTAAAGATTTATCTAAAGTTACTTCATGAACTAGTTCAAAACTTTTAACTATTAAGGCATCGCTAATAGAATTTGTATTTACCTTTATTCTTTCATTGAAATGAAATAAATGCGGTGATGTATAAAGACCTACTTTTTTATCACGACTAATCAATAAATCTGATAAGCATTCAGCGGTTGTTCCTTTGCCGTTCGTACCTGCAATAGAAATAACTTTAGAGGCTATATTTCTTTTACAAATCTTTTTATAAACATCTTTAATAGTTTTTAAGTTCCTTGGACCACTAAACTTATTTTTATTTTCTAAGAAGGTTAGCCAATCATTCAAAGAAATGGACATCTTTGCTTTAGGTCTTAAGCAAAGTACGAAGCAACCTATGTATTGTTTGCTTTAAATCTTTTCTGTGGACTATCATATCTATGGCTCCATGTTCTAAAAGAAATTCACTTTTTTGGAAACCTTCAGGTAGTTTTACTCTAACAGTCTGCTCTATAACTCTTGGCCCTGTGAAACCTACGAGAGCATTTGGTTCAGCTATATTTATATCGCCTAGCATCGCCAAACTTGCTGATACTCCTCCATAAATTGGATCTATCATGACTGAAATATAGGGTAAATTTGCTTCTTTCATTTTTTCAATCGCGGCACTTGTTTTTGCCATCTGAAAAAGAGAAACAAGTGATTCTTGCATTCTGGCACCTCCGCTAGTAGCAAAACTAATAAAAGGCAACTTCCTCTCTATGGCTTGATGCACTCCATCAACAAATTTTTGACCTACTACAGCCCCCATAGATCCTCCCATAAACCGAAACTCAAAACTTGCACAAATAACTGGTAATTTTTGAAGTGATCCTTGCATGACTATTAATGCCTCATTCTCCTCGCTGATATTTTGCGCCGAGGAAATCCTATCTTTATAGCGTTTAGTATCTTTAAATTTTAACCAATCAAATGGCTTTTTATCTTTAGATATCTCTTCCTGGCCACTTGGATCTAAAAATATATTAAGCCTAGTCCTGGCACCAATCCTAGTATGATAGTCACACTCTGGACAAACAAAAAGATTACTTTCAAGTTCTGGCATGTATAAAATCGTGTTACATGCAGGGCAAGTTTTCCATAGACCTTCAGGTATACTTTTTCTTTTAGTGGAATCCTTTCTAACAAAAGAAGGGATGATCTTATCTAGCCAGCTTGTCATTTTTCTTATTCACGAAGACCTGAAGATAATTCTGTTATCTTAATTGCTAAAGAATTCTTGAGATCCTTTCGATTATTTGAGTCCTCCATAATATCTACCAAAACACTACCAACTACCACTCCTGCAGAAATATTTGCTGCGACTTTAACTGTCTTTTTGTCCTTTATACCAAAACCAACCACTATTGGAAGTTTTGTTATCTCATAAAGATCTTTTAACTTTTCTTCTACGTCATCTATTTTGAATTTACTGGATCCTGTAACTCCATTCAAAGAAACATAATAAATATATCCTGAAGCACTCTTTAAAATATTTTTAGCTCTTTCTATTCCTGTAGTTGGGGCAATCAGTCTAATAATATCTACATCATATTTTATTGCTAACTGAGAAAAAGTTGCACTCTCCTCAGGAGGCATGTCCACTACTAACACTCCGTCTACTCCTGATTTCAAGGCTGCCTTAAAGAAGTTATTTAATCCAAATGCTGAAAATGGATTAAAATAACCCATTAACACAACGGGTGTTTTAGCATCTTTCAACCTAAAATCTCCTACAATCTCTAAGATATCATCTAGGGTGGTCTTCATTTTAAGTGCTCTTTCGTGCCCTTTTTGAATAGAAGGTCCTTCAGCCATGGGATCAGAAAAAGGAACACCTAATTCAATAATATCAGCACCATTTTCTACCATCAGATGCATAGAAGATAAAGTTATGTTTACATTGGGATCTCCAGCAACTATATAGGTTATGAGGGCTTTCCTTTTAAAAGAAGAAAGTTCTTCAAAGGTCTCATCTATTCTGGTCATTAAACTTCTATACCTTCCAATTTTGCAACTGTATTTATATCCTTATCTCCTCTTCCAGAAATATTTATAATTAAAATCTTATTCTTTAAATTTGGTGCTATCTTTTTAACATGAGCTACAGCATGAGCTGTTTCTAAAGCAGGCATTATGCCTTCGAGAGCTGTTAATTCATGAAATGCGTCTAGGGTTTCTTCATCATCAGCTACTACATATTGAGCTCTACCAATATCTTTTAACCAAGCGTGTTCGGGACCCACCCCAGGATAATCAAGACCGGCTGAGATAGAGTGCGTATCTGATATTTGGCCATAATTATCTTGCATTAAATAAGTTTTCATTCCGTGTAAGACGCCCTCTTTTCCACTATTTAATGGAGCTGCATGCTTACCAGTATCTATACCAAGCCCGCCAGCCTCAACACCAATGAGCTCGACTTCCTCTTTGTCTAAGAAAGGATAGAACATCCCCATAGCATTTGAACCGCCTCCTACGCATGCAATTAATGCGTCAGGCAATCTTCCAAACTCTTTTATACTTTGTTCTAAAAGCTCTAAACCTACGATAGAATTAAAATCTCTTACAATCTCAGGATAAGGGTGAGGTCCTGCTACGCTACCAATAATATAATAAGTATCTTCAACATTAGTTACCCAGTCTCTCATTGCTTCATTCATTGCATCCTTCAAAGTTTTAGTCCCAGAATTTACTGAAACTACCTCTGCACCAAGGAGTTTCATTCTAAAGACATTTAAAGACTGTCTTTGAATATCTTCTTCACCCATATATATAATGCACTCTAAGCCATGCTGAGCAGCTACAGTAGCCGTAGCTACTCCATGCTGCCCAGCACCTGTCTCAGCTATAATTCTTTTCTTACCCATGTGCTTAGCTAAATGTATCTGGCCAATGGTGTTATTTATTTTATGTGCACCTGTATGGTTTAAATCCTCCCTCTTAAGATATATCTGAGCTCCTCCTAATTTTTCTGTCCACCTTTTAGCAAAATATAGAGGAGAAGGTCTACCTACAAAATGTTTTAGGTCATAAGCTATCTTTTGAATGAAATCAGGATCATTCTTAATATCTGAATACTCTTTAGATAGCTCTTCTAGGGCCGGAACTAGAGTTTCTGCAACATATCGGCCTCCATAAGGTCCAAATCTTCCATATTTATCAGGTATTTTTTTAATATCTTTAGTCATCTTTATTTCTTACCTTCTTTATAAACTTACTTACTTTTCTATGATCTTTTTTTTCAGGAGAAGATTCTACTCCTGAACTGACATCTACTCCCCAATATTTTTCTGAAGAGAGAGCTTGATCTATATTCTCAATATTAAGTCCACCCGCTAAAATTAATGGCTTATGCACGTAGTCATTAACCAAGTCCCAATCAAAAACTTTTCCTGTACCTCCATGGAGACTTTTATCTTTAGAATCCAGTAACAGCGCTTTACAAGAATGATATTGATTGCTTTTTTCAGACAAATCTATTGAAACATCCATGCTAACAGCTTTTATATACTCCGTCCCAAAAGACTCACAATATTCTGGGCTTTCTTTTCCATGGAACTGTGGTATAGCTCCTGGTATCAAAGACAGGGTATTTTTTACAATTTCTTGCTCTTCATTTACAAATACTGGAACTAATTTTATATGGCTAGGAACAACCTTTGAGATCTTAATCAAGTCTTCATCATTTACAAATCTAGGACTTTTTTTATACCTTATAATACCTAAGGCATTTACCCCCATTGACACTATAAATTTAGCATCTTCAACATTCGTGATGCCACATATTTTTAAAAATATTTTCATGTAATTTAATCCAATATTAGCTGAGTTGAAGTAAATTTAATTATATCAAACGTTAATCAACACTAAAGGTGTCTGGTAAAATAAAAGGTATTTGATATTTTAGATCGTATAAAGGTCCTATGAAATATAGGCCATCTGGGCTAGCTGTCTTTCCTGCTGACTCTCTATCTTTAGAATTTAAAATATCACCCATTTCTTTATAATTTAAAGATCCTGATCCAATTTCTAATAAAGTTCCTACAATTATTCTTACCATATTCTGAAGAAAAGCATTTGCTTTTATTGTTACGGATATAAAATTACCATTTTTCCTCACGTCTATAGAATAAATTTCTCTAAAAGGACTATTTGATTGACAACCTGAAGAACGAAAGGAGGAAAAATCTTTTTCACCTATTAATAGATTAGCTGCTTTTTGCATTGAAACACAATCTAGTTCCGCTTGGTACAACAAAGACCTATTAGCCCATAAAGCTGAGGGTATTTTAGTATTTCTTATCAAATAAGAATAAGTCCTAGATATTGCTGAAAATCTCGAATGAAAACTATCTTTTACAGTCTGCACCCACACTATCTTTATATCATTAGGCAAAAGAGAATTAGCTCCTTTAATCCAAGCCCCATCTTCTCTAAAAGAAGATATCTCAAAATCTATAACTTGCGCAAACGCATGAACACCTTTGTCAGTCCTGCCAGCACAGTTCGTTTTAATTTCCTCATCGGCTACTTTAGACAAAACTTTTTCTATTACAGCCTGAATAGTCAGTGTAGCTGAAGTTTGCTTCTGCCAACCATGATAATTAGTGCCTAGATACTCAATGCCTAATGCAATTTTTTTAGATTGCATTAGCTTTAGTTAAAAGGTTTTTTAAAGTCTCTTTTTGAACTGACGAAATATTTTTATTCTTTATTTTTTCTAATATATCTATAGCTTCTGAAGTCTTTTTCATTTCTATTAAACTTCTTGCTATATTTATTTCTGCCTCTACAGGATCACCCAGGTCTTTTAAATTATTTGGAATATTTATACTTTTATCTTGTTTTTTTTGTTCAAACCTAAAAATCAATATTAAAGAACAAAATATTAGAAGCCCTGAAATTAGTCCTAAAACCCCTTGAGCATCATAAAAGAAAATATTATCACTTATTACTTTTACAAAATCTTGAAAAATATCTTTTGTATCCAAATGTCTTTTAGTTATTAAATAATTTTGCTATTTGAAGACTATTTAATGCTGCACCTTTCAGAAGATTATCTCCGACTACCCAAAGATTTAATCTCTTATCGCTAGTTAAATCCATTCTTATTCTACCCACAAGGACTTCGTTAACTCCATCGCCGTCTGTTAATGGAGTTGGGTAATCTTCTTTTTCCTTGCCAAAAAATACTTTTAAACCCGGACTAACACTGAGAAGATCAAAAACATCTTTTTCTTTGAGAGTGCGCTCTGTTTCTAGATGGATAGACTCTGAATGTCCATTAAAAACTGGAACCCTGACACAAGTTGGAGACACTTCTATTTGACTTGAAAGAATCTTATGGGTTTCCCAGACCATCTTCATTTCTTCTCTTGTATACCTATTTTCTTGAAAATTATCACACTGAGGCAAGACATTATTTGCTATCTGTGCAGGATACGTCTTAACCAATAAATTACTCTTATTACTAATCGCTTCTTGTTGACTCTGCAACTCTTCAATAGCTTCTTGCCCTGTTCCGGATACGGCTTGCATAGTAGTTACATTTATTCTTTTTATTTTGTATTCATCATGAATAGGTTTTAAAGCAACTAACATTTGTATCGTTGAACAATTTGGATTTGCAATAACTCCCGGAGGGTGAAAGCTCTCTAGAGCATTGGCATTCACTTCAGGAATAATTAAAGGTATTTCATCTTGATATCTAAATTCAGAAGAATTATCCACTACTAGACATCCTAAATTAATGGCTTTAGGCACAAAATTTCTTGCGGTTTCAGCACCAGCCGAAAAAAAAGCTAGGTCAACTTTTGAAAAATCAAATAACTCTAAATTTTCTACAGTCTGAAAAGATGACCTAAATTTTATTCTTTTTCCTGCAGAACGTTTACTAGCCACTAAGTGAATCTTGGAATCTAAAAAAAATTCTTCTTCTAATAACTTTAGGAAAGTAGAACCCACCATGCCTGTTGCACCTATGATGGCTATATTTGGAAAAATAAGATTTTTCATTTCTTTATATGTTTTAAAACTTCTTGAGTCATCTCCTTTGTAGATAGAACAATTGAACTTACATCCGAAATATCTGCAGTTCGATAGCCAGATTCCAACACATTCTCTATAGCTTTGTCTATAGCTATTGCAGCTTCTAATTGGTTAAAAGAATACTTTAGCATCATAGCTGCAGACGCTATTGTAGCTAGTGGATTTGCTTTACACAAACCAGTTATATCAGGTGCCGAACCATGAACTGGTTCAAACAAGCCTTTATTTGTTTGGTTCAATGAGGCTGAGGGAAGCATGCCAATTGAGCCAGTAAGCATTGCAGAAATATCTGATAAAATATCTCCAAAAATATTTCCCGTAACTATTACATCAAATTGTTTAGGTTCTCTCACTAACTGCATAGCTGCATTATCTACTAACATATGAGTGAGTTCTACTTCCGGATATTCTTTTGATAAATCATTCATAACCTCTCTCCAAAAAGCACTGACTTCCAAAACATTTGCCTTATCTACAGAACAAAGTTTGCACCCTCTTTTCTTTGCAGCATCAAAGCCAACTCTTCCTATTCTTAAGATTTCTTCTTTGCTATATATCATGGTATTAAAAGCTTTATTTTGATCTTTTGATCTGCCTCTTGGCTCACCAAAATATAAGCCTCCAGTTAATTCTCTTATGATTAAAATATCTAAATCGGAGACTATTTCTGGTCTCATAGAAGAAGCGCTCACAAGGCTCTTGGATAGCAAGGCCGGTCTAAAATTTGCAAAAAGACCCAACTCTGATCTTATTTTTAATAATCCTCTTTCTGGTCTCTGATCGGAAGGCAAATTATCCCATTTAGGACCTCCTACAGCACCTAAAAGAACTGCATCTGAATTTAAAGCTTTTTTTAGAGTTTCTGTTGGCAAGGGATTTTGCGCTTCTTCAATTGCACAACCCCCTATTAATGCTGTGTCAAACTTATACCTTAAATTAAATTCTTTTTCTATTTTTAATAAAACCTGTTTTGCTGAATCAACTACTTCAGGTCCTATCCCATCACCTGGCAGGAGTAATATCTTTTTTTCTACGTTCATGATTTAAATATCCAGGGAAAATCTAATTTTCTTGTATTTTCAAAATCTTCTATCTCTTTTCTATATTTTAAACTAAGGCCTATCTCATCAAGGCCTTCTAAAATTTGAAGCTTTCTGTATTTATCTATTTCAAAAGAAATTAGGTCCTCATCGCCTGAATGTATTTTTTGATTTAAAAGATCAATTTGTAATTCATATCCTAACTCTGACCACTCAAATAATTTATTAACCTTCTCTTCTTCTAATTGAATTGGAAGAAGCCCATTCTTAAAACAATTATTATAAAAAATGTCAGCAAAACTAATGGCAATAATACATTTAAAGCCATAATCACACAAAGCCCAAACTGCATGCTCCCTACTTGAACCACAACCAAAATTTTCTTTTGATAAAAGAATAGAAGAATTTAAATATTTTCTCTTATTCAATGGAAAAGTATTATTAATTTCTCTTGAAGAAGAAGATTTATCTAAATGACCCTCATCATTAAACCTCCATGCATCGAACAAAAATGGTCCAAATCCAGTTTTTTTAATAGATTTTAAGAATTGCTTAGGGATAATTTGATCTGTATCCACATTAGAGATATCCAGAGGAACTGCTTGACCGCAATGAAAGAAAGATTCATTTTTCATCTTAGCCTCCTATCAGTTCTCTCACATCAACGAATGATCCGTGAATAGCTGAAGCTGCTGCCATTGCTGGACTAACAAGATGTGTTCTTCCCCCGTGACCTTGTCTTCCCTCAAAATTTCTATTAGAAGTTGAGGCACAATGTTCTCCTATACCAAGTTTGTCAGAATTCATTGCAAGGCACATAGAACATCCTGGGTCTCTCCATTCGAATCCTGCAGATTTAAATACTTCATCTAAACCTTCCTTCTTAGCTTCATCAGCTACCAATCCAGATCCGGGAACTACAATTGCTCTTTTTAGAGCTTTATTAACCTTCCTTCCTTTGACTATAGCTGCCGCTTCTCTTAAATCTTCTATTCTTGAATTAGTGCATGATCCTATAAACACTTGATCTAGTTTTATATCTTGAGGAGTCATGCCAGGAGATAACTGCATATAATTTAGAGCTCTAGAAATTGCTTCTTTTTGTGAGTTTGAAATAGCAGTATCTGGATGAGGTATTTCTTCATCTACATTTACAACCATTTCAGGAGATGTACCCCAAGTTACTTGTGGCTTTATATCTAAACCATTTAACTCCACATAAGAATCATAATTAGCTCCATCATCTGTGTGTAGATCTTTCCAAGACTCTAAAGCAATAGATAATTCTTTCTCTTTAGGGCTGAAAGGTCTATCTAAAATATAATCTAGAGTAGTTTCATCAAAAGCAACCATGCCTGCTCTTGAACCTGCTTCTATCGACATATTACAAACAGTCATTCGTCCTTCCATAGACATATTAGAAATTGCTTCTCCACAATATTCTATTGCATGGCCAGTAGCTCCTGCCGTGCCCACTTTTCGAATAACGGCTAGAATTAAATCTTTTGCATAAACACCTAGTTTCAAATTATTACTTATCTTGACTTGCATATTCTTTTGTTTAGATGCGATCAAACATTGAGTAGCTAAAACATGCTCTACTTCTGAAGTACCTATGCCCATAGCGAGAGTTGCAAATGCTCCATGGGTAGATGTATGAGAATCTCCACAAACCATAGTAATTCCTGGCAATGTTATTCCTTGTTCAGGACCAATTACATGCACTATGCCTTGCCTTTTATCATTTATATCATATTGAGTGATACCGTATTTTTTACAATTTTTATCTAAGGTTTCAACTTGTAATTTAGATATTTTATCTTTTATTCCTTCTAGGCCTAGCTCTCTATCAATAGTTGGCACGTTATGATCAGGTGTTGCAATATTAGATGAAATTCTCCATGGCTTTCTACTAGCTATTTCTAACCCGTCAAATGCTTGAGGTGAAGTTACCTCATGAATTAACTGTCTATCTATATATAATAAAAAGGTGCCATCATGCCTTTTGGTTACTACATGACTATCCCAAAGTTTGTCGTAAAGAGTTCTTTGCATTTTAATTAATTATTATTTAGATGGGATTACAGGAGTTTCAGAAACTACATCTGCATTCTGCGCTCTATTTCTAAGATAATGATCCATTAATATTATAGACATCATTGCTTCCGCAATAGGAGTTGCTCTCACTCCAACACAAGGATCATGCCTTCCTTTGGCTTCAACCTTTGTTGCATTTCCTTTCGTATCGATTGTATTTCCTTCCTTGGCGATACTAGATGTTGGCTTTAATGCAATACTTACTAGAAGATCCTGACCTGTTGAAATTCCACCAGCAATGCCTCCAGATGAATTTGATGTAAAACCTTCAGGTGTTATTTCATCTCTATGTTCAGAGCCTTTTTCATTAATTACTTGAAAGCCATTTCCTATTTCAACACCTTTAACTGCATTTATACTCATTAAACCTTGGGCTAGGTCCGCATCTAATTTATCAAAGACAGGTTCACCTAGACCAGGAGGCATACCTGTTGCTGTAAGAGAAATTTTTGCTCCAATCGAGTCTCCTTCTTGTCTTAAAGTATCAATTAATATTTCTATCTCTTTGACAAGGGATTTATCTGGACAAAAGAAAGGGTTCTTATTGATTTCATCTAAATTGATGGAGTTAATCTTAAGATCTCCGATTTCAGACAAATAGCCATTAATAAAAATACCTTTTCCATTTAAAAATTTCTTTGCAATAGCCCCTGCTGCAACTCTCATAGCAGTTTCTCTTGCTGATGAGCGTCCACCTCCTCTATGATCTCTAAATCCATATTTCTGAGTATAAGTGTAATCAGCATGAGAAGGTCTAAAGACATCTTTGATATTATTATAATCTTGAGATTTTTGATCTTGATTATAGATAATTAGACTGATTGGCGTCCCTGTTGTCTTGCCATCAAATACTCCAGATAATATTTTTACTAAATCATTTTCCTTTCTTTGAGTTGTGAAACTAGAAGATCCAGGTTTTCTTTTATCCAACGCTGGTTGTATGTCACCTTCAGAAAGGATAATCCCAGGAGGGCATCCATCAACTATACAACCGATAGCTTCACCATGGCTTTCGCCATAAGTGGTAACAGTAAATAGTTTACCTATTGTATTTCCAGACATTTCAATTAATAAATAGTTTTCTTTTGATTATACTTTTAATAAAGAGTTATTTTAGCAAAATTGAGAAAATCAAACCATTCAGTAAGATATAATACCCAAAAAATTTATAAAACTATGACTATTAAAGCCGTCTTCTGGGACTTTGGAGGAGTTATAACAACTAGCCCTTTTGATTCTTTTAATAAATTTGAATTAGAAAATAAACTACCTACTGGTTTTATTCGATCTATAAATGCAACAAATCCTAAAAATAATGCTTGGGCAAAATTAGAAAAGAGCGAAATCTCTTTAGAAGAGTTTAATAAACTATTCTTTAAAGAAAGTTCAGATCAAGGCTATGGTATTCATGGAACAGATGTTATTAACCTTCTCAAAGGTGAGATTAGGCCTGAGATGGTCATTGCTTTAAAAAATATTAAAGGAAAATTAATACAAGCTTGCCTTACAAATAATATCAAAGCACTTAATGAAGAAAAAATAAAAAACAATAAATCAATAGCAGGGAGTATTACAGATGAAATTTTTCAATTATTTGATTTTGTGATTGAATCTAGCAAAATTAATGTCAGAAAACCTGAGCCTAATTTTTATTTATTAGCTTGCAAGAAAGCTAATGTAGTGCCTGATGAAGCTATCTTTCTAGATGATTTGGGAATAAATCTAAAACCAGCTAGAGAACTAGGCATGAACACTATCAAGGTTATTAAATCTATGGATGCTTTGAAAGAATTACAAACTTTCCTATCTTTTCCAGTTTTATGAAAAAGCTTCTTTTTAGTTTAGTTCTTTTTTTTATATTTAGTTGCTCAACTGATAATACGTCATTTATAAATTCTACTTTATCAGAATCAAAAAAATATAAATCGATAATCACAAGAGACATTTGGGGAGTCCCTCATATACAAGGAGAAAGGGACGCAGATGTAGCGTTTGGCTTAGCTTATGCGCATGCTGAAGATGATATTAAGAATATAGCTGAAAATATGGACCTATACAGAGCTCAAATGGGTTTGAAAATTGGGTATGAAGGGGCTACTTCTGATTATCTTATAAAGACTCTTCGAATAAGAGAAATGATTAATGAGAATTACTTAACAGATCTTAGCTTGGGAGTTAGGAATATACTGGAAGCATATGCAACAGGATTAAATTATTGGGGTTCATTAAATCCTGACAATCATTACATTAAATATTTCCCTTTTACTAAAGAAGATATTGTGGCCGGCTTTGCTATACAAAACCTATTTTTTTCCGGAGTTGTTAACTCAATTAAAAAACTAGAAAATGAAAGTTCATCAAAGGATCAAGAAAGAAGTGCTAGAGATAGCATTTTAGAATGGGAAAGCCTTGTCCTAGGATCTAATGCTTTCGCAATTAGCCCTGTAAAGTCTGATGATGGAACTACTAGACTTATGATAAATTCTCATCAACCATTAGATGGACCTCTTGCTTGGTATGAAGCCCACTTACAAAGTGAAGAAGGGTGGAATATGATGGGTGGACTTTTTCCTGGTTCACCTTTTATTTTTGTAGGTTTTAATGAAAATATTGGCTGGGGCCTGACGGTTAATAAACCAGATTTATCAGATATATTTTTACTCTCTATTAATCCAGATAACTCAAATCAATATCTTCTTGATGATAATTGGGTTAATTTCACCACTAGGATTATAGAACTTCCTATTAAGTTATTTGGTCCATTTTATTGGACTTTCAAACGAGAAGTCCATTATTCAGTCCATGGACCTATCCTAGAAACTAAAAATGGAGTTTATGCAATTAGATATGCAGGTATGTCTGATATAAAACAAGTTGATCAGTGGTACAAACTCAATAAATCTAATAATTTAGAAGAATGGTTAAACGCCATGAAATTAAGATCCATAATATCCTTTAATGCAATTTATGCTGATGCAAAATCTAATATACTATTTCTACATAATTCCTCCTCTCCACTAAGGAATGAGTCTATTAATTGGATAAATCCTGTAGATGGGTCTGTGTCAGATCTTATTTGGAATGAGACCGTGCCATTTGAAGATTTACCATTAATTATAAATCCTGAATCTGGATGGTTAGCAAGTACCAACCAAGATCCTTTTAAAGTAACATCTAAAAAAAGTAACTTAGATCCTAAAAATTACTCTCAAACTTTAGGTCTACAAACTAGGATGACAAACAGAGCTAATAGAGTTATTGAACTATTCAATAAAAATAAGACAGTTTCAGCAAAATTATTTGAAGATATCAAATACGATAATCAATATTCAAAAGATTCTAGAGCATACCAATATTTAAATAATATTTTAAAGGCTAAATTTGAGACTAAAGAGTTAATTGAAGCCCAAACCTTACTCAAGAATTGGAACTTAAAAACTAATTTAATGAATAGAAGTGCTCCTTTAGGAGTTTGTATAATCAGTTATGAATGGATTGCTGAACAAGAAAATGAAGAAGTTATAGATCCTATTAAGGCTTTTAAAACATGTGTCAAAGAAATAAAAGATATATATCATCGTATTGATCCTTTGTGGTCTGAAAGAAACTTTATAGTAAGAGGGGATAGAAAAATTCCAGTTCAAGGCGGACCTGATACATTAAGAGCAATCTATGGAATCCAACAAGATGATGGCTCTTTAAAAGCCAGCGGAGGAGATGGATTATATATATTTTTAGAGTGGGATAAGAACCAAACTATCAAAGCCAAAAGTATTCACCAATATGGAAGCTCAACTCAAAATAAAACTTCAAGACACTTTGATGACCAAATGGATCTATATGCAAAAGAAGAGATGAAAGATACGTTTTTTAAAACCTTTAAGTTAAAAAAGAATATTGAAACTGTAACTAAGGTGCCTTTTGAATGATACTAATCATAAATATTTTTTTCAAAAGAATTTAAGACTTTAACTACTTCTTCATCAAAAAATGGAAGCATTTGCATTATGAGTAATCCTGCTAAATCATTCATCTTATCAATCCAACAAAAGGAATTAAAAAGACCATAAGAGCCCAAAGAATTTTTTGGTTTACCGGATACACTATCCTCTTCAGATAATAAAAAACCTAATGCCCAAGATCCTTTTTGACCCTGAAAGAAATCAAAATCATTTGATAAAAAAGGAACAACTGATCTCATCGGATGAAGAGATATACCACTTGTATGACTTACTGACATTGTTTGGATTGAATCTTTCTTTAAAATTTGCCTATTATTGAGACTTCCATTATTTAAAATCATCTGAAGGAATTTAGAATAGTCAGATAATGATGAAATTAGATTACCTCCCCCGGAGTAAAAGTCTTCTTTCTTAGGAATTTCAAAAGGAAGAACAGTAAAGCCTTCATCTTCTCTCTTATGAACTGAAGATAACCTATCAATCTTATGGGAAGGAATATCATAGCTTGTATCATTCATCTCAAGAGGTTTAAAAACATTCTTGACCATATAATCTTGTAAACTAAGATCAGAAACTTTTTCTACTAAATGTCCCAACCAATCTATACTTATTCCATATTCCCAAGACGTACCTGGTTCATGGACTAAAGGAGCTTTTAAAAAATTACTACTTCCTTCAAAAGCAGAAGATAAAAGTCCTAACTCCATTAATTTCAATATCTTATCGTTCCATATCTCATAAGCAAATCCTGAAGTATGAGTTAAGAGATGTTTGATAGTTATGTCGGCAGAAACATTTTTATAAAGAGGAATATTACGTGCATCAAAACCCTTTAAAATTTTAGCTTTTCCGGCCTCTGGAAAGAAATCTTTTAATTTTGAATCTATTCTTAATTTACCTCTTTCCATTAATTGTAAAATACAAACAGAGGTAATTGCCTTGGTCATTGAAGCTATTCTATAAAGAGAATCTTCCTGTAAATATTGCTTATCAGAATAATTAGAATATCCAAACTGATTTTTATAAAGAGTATTGCTTGAACTAATAATGGAAGCCGCCACTCCAGGAATCTTATCCTTCACTGCTCTCGATAGAATATTATTTAATGCTTTATTATCTATCTCCATATAACAAACTTAATCAGTATGAAGTATTTAAGTATTTTTAAAGACACTCATTAATAAATCTATCCTATCTTGCCCCCAAAACCTCTCTCGCTTATACAAAAAAGTAGGAACTCCAAAAACTTCATATTCTCGCATGACCTTTGTATACGATTTTAACCTTTTATCAAATCTTTCATCGTTCATAGCAGAAATACAAACATCAGGATTTAGTTCTATTATTTCACAAATGTCCTGAATGACTGCTTCTTCTTCTAAATTTAATCCAGATTGCCATCTAAAATTATATGCATGAAGCATAAATTCTTTACCTAAGCCTTCATCTGAAGCTGCTAACCACGCTGCATGCACTCTAGGCCAATTGCAATCACCCGCTATCTTCTCTGCCATCTGAACGCCTTCTTCTTTAAATAGACGATTACAGTCTTCAAATAAATAAGTTCTCTTGAATGGGCTTGCCGTAGGATCTGAGAAAGACTCTAATACCTCTCTAGGGAGATAACACAGAGGAATAAATTCTAAATCTAATCCCTTGTCTAATGCTTTTTTTACACCTAAGTAAGAGTAAGGACTGCGAAAATTAAAGAAGCATTTTATTTTTTCCACCAAAACCCTCCTTCATTAATTGAGATCTTATTCGGCAACCATTAAATCCATAAAATCTGTCACAGAAGTTAATTCTAATTTTTCTTGAGAATCACAAAGATTAAGAATAGATTTAATCCTTTCATCAGAAAATTGAGTCATTAGATTCCTCTCGAATTTCTTCATTAATAACGGAATTCCTTCTTTTCTTCTTCTTCTATGGCCAACAGGATATTCCACTTCTACTTTGTTGGTAGTTGAACCATCTTTAAAATAAATTTGAATAGCATTTGCAATTGACCTTTTATCTTCTTGTAAATATTCTTTTGTATATCTGTTATCTTCTTCTATAACCATCTTTGATCTTAGTTCATCTACCCGAGGATCTGAAGCGACATCATCTTCATAATCTTCAGCAATTAAATCTCCCTTCAATAGACCGATAGCTGTCATATACTGTAAGCAGTGATCTCGGTCAGCAGGATTGTTTAGTTTCCCTTCCTTACTAATAATTCTTATAGCAGATTCATGTGTAGTAATTATTATTTTTTCAATTTCATCCAATCTATCTTTTACTTCTGCATGTAGAATTACCGCTGCCTCCACTGAAGTTTGAGCATGAAACTCTGCTGGAAAAGAGATTTTAAATAAAATATTCTCCATTACATAAGATTCAAAAGGTCTAGGTAAAGTAAATTCTTTACCTTTAAATTGAACATCATAAAAACCCCATGTAGGAGCTGTTAGGACACTAGGATAACCAATTTGCCCTTTTTGAGTAATAATAACAAGTTGTAAGGCCCTGCTAGTTGCATCGCCAGCTGCCCAAGATTTTCTTGGTCCTGCATTCGGCGAATGTCTATATGTTCTTAAACTCTGCCCATCAACCCATGCTTGTGACAAAGCATCTATAGTTTGACTCTTGCTTAAGCCAAACATTGAAGAAATAACTGCTGTTGAGGCAACTTTAACTAGAACAACATGATCTAGCCCAACTCTATTAAAACTATTCTCTAATGCTAAGATACCCTGAACTTCATGAGCCTTTATCATGGCAGTTAAAACCTCTTTCATTGATAGAGGATCTTTGCCTTCAGAAATTCTCTTTTGAGAAAGATAATCAGCTGCTGCGAGAATACCTCCTAAACTATCTGATGGATGACCCCACTCAGCTGCCAACCAAGTATCATTAAAATCCAACCAACGAATAATAGCCCCTATATCCCAAGCTCCTTTCACCGGGTCCAATACAAAAGAAGTTCCAGGAACTCTCACTCCTCCCGGAACAGAAGTTCCTTCCACATAAGGGCCTAATAAATCTTTGCAATCCGAAAAAGTTAAAGCCAGTAATCCACAACCCAAAGTATCCATTAAACAATATCTAGCTGTGCTGAATGCTTCTGCGCTTTTGATATCTTTATCTAGCACATATTCAGCAATCTTGACCAATATATCATCCGGATCAGGACGAACATTAAGTTCTACATTTCCACTCATAGAATTTCCTTATTTATTAACTGGTTAATTATCTATCTGATAAATCTACCCAGACAGAATTCTCAGGTCCTACATAATCAGCTATAGGTCTGATAATCCTATTATCTGCCCTTTGTTCCATTATATGAGCAGCCCATCCTGTAAGTCTGGCAAGGACAAAAATAGGAGTAAAAAGTTTGGTAGGAATCCCTAAAAAATTATAAGCAGAGGCATGAAAGAAATCTGCATTACAAAATAATTTCTTTTCATCCCACATAACCCTTTCTACTTCTTCTGAAACGGCATACAAGACCGTATCACCTTGTTCTTCTGATAGCTTTCTTGACCATTCTTTAATGATAGCGTTTCTAGGATCATTATCAGCATATATTGCATGCCCAAAGCCCATTATTTTATCTTTTCTTTCTAACATACCCAGTATATTTTCTTTTGCTTCATCAGGGCTTTTCCAATCTTTTATCATTTCCATAGCCTCTTCATTGGCCCCTCCATGCAAAGGTCCTCTTAAAGAGCCTATAGCCCCTGTTACACAAGAGTGGATGTCAGACAAAGTTGATGCTGTTACCCTACCTGTAAACGTGGAGGCATTAAATTCATGTTCTGCATACAACATAAGAGAAACGTCTAAACATCTTCTATGATTATCTGAAGGTTTTCTGTCCAATAACATATTTAAAAAATGACCTGCTATAGAATCATCTTCTGTCTCTACATTGATTTTGACTCCATCATGAGAAAATCTATACCAATAGATTATGATAGAAGGAAAAGCTGCTAACATCCTATCTGCGGAATTATTTTGATTTTTAAAATTACCTTCTGGTTCAAGGTTTCCTAACATAGAACAACCAGTTCTTAAGACATCCATAGGATGGGCAGAAGAAGGGATTCTTTCTAAAACTTCTTTTAGTGGCGCTGGAAGACTTCTCATTGAAGATAATTTCTTTTTATAGGAATCCAATTCGGATTTATTAGGTAAATTGCCGTAAAGCAAAAGATGAGCAACTTCTTCAAAAGTTGCTTTCTCTGCAAGTGTTTCTATCGAATAACCTCTATAAGTTAATCCTGCACCTTCTTTACCTACAGTACATAAAGAAGTCTTTCCTGCTACTTGCCCCCTTAGTCCTGCTCCTTCTAATTTCTTTTGTGCCATATTTTTCCTCTAACTATTCTTTTTAAAAAGCTCATCTAATTTATTTTCAAACGAATGATAATCTAGAACTTCATAAAGTTCATCTCTAGTTTGTAATTTATCGAGTATTCCTTTCTGAGTTCCTTTTTCTTTAATTTCTCTGTATACCTCTTCTGCAGCCTTACTCATTGCTCTAAAAGCTGTAAGCGGATAAAGAACTATATCTACACCAGCACCTGATAATTCCTTGCAATTTAAATAAGGACTCGCTCCAAATTCAGTTATATTTGCAAGAATAGGTGCGTCTACTGCTTCTTTAAACATTTTATAGTCTTCTAGTTTAGTTACTGCCTCAGGAAAAATAGCATCAGCTCCTTCTTCTATGCAGTATTTTGCTCGCTCAATAGCACTATCTATGCCTTCTACTGCAATAGCATCTGTCCTAGCAATAACATAAAAATTATCGTCTGTTTTAGCATCAACAACTGATTTCACCCGATCACACATTTCCGATAAACTTACTATTTCTTTATTCGGTCTATGACCACATCTCTTTTGCGAAACTTGATCCTCAATGTGAATACCTGCTGCCCCTGATTTGATCATTGTTCTGGTCATGCGCGATAAATTAAAGGTTCCCCCCCAACCAACATCAGCATCAACAATCAAAGGTAAATCACAAACATTGGTTATACGCTCTACATCAACAATTACATCATTCAATGTAGTTATTCCTAAATCCGGTATACCCAAGCTTGAAGCTGCTACTCCACCTCCAGATAAATAAATAGCCTGATGTCCTGTTTTTTCTGCAAGCAAAGCGCTATATGCATTTGTAGTTCCTACCAATTGTAAAGGATGGTTTTCTTCTAAAGCATTTCTAAGTTTACTTCCTGGAGATATATTTTGCATAGTACCTATTTTACTCCATCTGTTAAACTATGTAATTAGTCTGTGAAGAAAATAATTCTTTTAGTTCTTCATGAGATTGCACTCCTGGAATGGAACTAAATTCATCTCTTATGTGCTGGGGTGCTTGAAAAAAAACGCCAAAGTCTGCCGCTGCTAACATTTGTATATCATTATATGAATCTCCCGAAGCAAAGACTTTATATTTTAAAGACTGCAAGCTTTCTACTACCTTCTTTTTGTTATCATCCTGCCTTAGCTTATATCCCTTAAGTTGCCCTTCTTTTATATCTAAATTATGGCAAATTATAGACGGAGTTCCTAACTTCCTAATTAAGGGCCAAGCTAACTCATAAAAACTATCTGAAACTATTACAACCTGAAACCTGTCTTTAGCCCAATCTAAAAAATTCTTTGCCGTAGGAAAAGGTTCCATATTCTCAACAACATTCATAATATCTTGCATAGAAATGCCTAATTTTTTAACAAGTTCCATGCGGATATCCATTAACTCTGAATAATCTTTTAAATCTTGAGTAGTTAGATTAAATTGATCTTCGCCGGACCAAACCGCCACCTCTGACCAAATTTCTGGAACTAAAACTCCTTCTAAGTCTAAACAAATATATTCCATATTTCTTGATTGTATTAAGAAACGAGGATTTTATACTTATATCAACCAGAGTAAAAGAATATTAGCTTTCTAGTCTTACTACCTGACCAGTTGCGACCTCTTCACTTGATAGTTCACAATTATCTAATTGATCATCAAAGAAAATATCTGCTTGATAAGCTTTAAGAAAATCTTTCTTTGTCATTCCCCCTAAAAAAAGACATTCATCTATTCTTATATTCCAATCTCTCAATGTCCTAATTACTCTCTCATGAGAGGGAGCTGATCTAGCGGTTACTAAGGCAATTCTTATTGGACATTCGTAATGACTAAAATTTTTCTGAATTAAATTTAGTTGAGACAAGAAAGGTTTAAAAGGTCCTCCAGATAAAGAAAGTCTTGCTAAAGATTTTTCGTTTTGATCAAAAGCCAATAAACCTTCTTTTTCAAAGATCTCTTGCGATTCATCAGAAAAAATAACTGCGTCACCATCGAAAGCGACCTTTAAGATTCCATCTTGGCTTTCTGATTTACCAGAAGGCATAATCCTTGCTGACGCTATTCCGCTCTCTAGGGCTAATTTACAATCTGAATATTCAGAAGAAAGAAATAAATGTGCTCCGAAAGCTTTTGCATATTCATGTGGACTATTTCCTCCGCAAAAGGCAGCTCTAGTAATATTTAAATCATGATGTTCAATTGAATTAAATATTCTAAGTCCTGTATCAGCCGAGTTCCTACTTAGTAAAACAACCTCTACACTTCTATTACCTTTAATTAGTGAATTTAGATTTAATAACTTTTTAACCATAGAAAATGCTTTACCGGGTTTTAAAGGAACATTTTCATTATCAATTTGATGTTGAGTATAAACATCTAAACCTTTCTCCCTGAAAATTGAATGACTCGAATCTAAATCAAAAAGTGCTCGTGATGTAATTCCAATTACTAACATTAATTTATTTGCTCAATACTTAATTACTGTATATAATTACAGTATAATATCATTTTTATAAATATGAAAGATTTAACTATAAGACAAAGAGAAGTTTTAGACCTTATAAAAAATAATGTTCGAAACTATGGATTTCCTCCTACTAGAGCCGAAATCTCAAAAAAACTTGGCTTTAAATCTCCTAATGCAGCAGAATCCCATTTAAGGGCCCTAGAAAAAAAAGGAGTTATATCTATTCAAGCCGGCTCTTCAAGAGGAATAATTCTTAATCTGAATAATGGAGATTTAGGAATACCAATTATAGGCCTTGTAGCAGCTGGAGGACCCATCTTAGCTCAAGAAAATATTGAAAAAAGAATATCTGCCTCTCAAGAAACCTACCCCAAAGGAATTGACTTTTATCTTCGTGTCAAAGGGGACAGTATGATTGAAGCTGGTATATTGGAAGATGATCTTATAGGAGTAAATAAAGACACAGAAATAAGAGTAGGGTCGATAGTAATTGCTAGAATTCATGATGAAGTAACAGTAAAAACTTTAAAAAAACTTAGTACTGATAAAGTAATATTAAAACCCGAGAATTCAAAATATTCAAATATAGAAATTAATCCCACAAGAGAAGATCTGTCCTTTGAAGGAACTTGTGTAGGTTTATTAAGAAATTACTCATAAAAAAATTTAAATTCTTTTATAGCTAGAGCTTTTTTTATTATTTCTCTTTTCTCTTCCAAATCTAACTTATAATAATCGTTTACAGTAGGTACTTCTATATCACCACATTTTATATTCTTAATAAACTTGAATGCCTTACCCTGTTTCCTTATCTTGATACCAACAGGTTGATTAGTATCTGGGTGAAAGCCTTCAACTCTCAGAGATTTAAGGACAAAAGATCTTGTTTCATGATTTTCGTAATCAAGAGAATGGGGGTCATAATAAGAAACTTTAGGATTAGCAGGTTTGTTTTCTGGTGGAAGTTTTGTTGCTTTATTAAATCCATCAAATTCGGTATATTCTCCAAATCTTCCTTTTTTTAGGAAAACAGGTAAATTACTTAAAGATTCAGTAAATAAAATATTTTCTCCTGAATCTCTCTCAATTAATTCAATGGCTCTATTTAGCCCAATATCTAGTATAAATTCATCTTCATCTGGTGAGCCATAAATCTTTTTTCCTTCCTTAGTGGTCCAAACACAAGGGCCATTTATACTCATATCAGCATAAATTGGTGAATTTAAATCGGGATGATTACCTAAATCCTTAGGAAGCATTTGATAGGTTTCCCAATCAATATTGAAATCAAATGGTTTTTTAGTCCACTTGCAACTTGAACAGCCAACAAAATATCCCCAGGCTCCCGACTTTAAACTAGTCTCTTCTGAACACTTAGGACATTCACGAGTAATTAATCCCTTTTGAGTTTTAGGAAAAATTACGTCATGAAGCTCCGCATTCAATAAATCTAAAACTTGTCTAGTTTTAAAACCATCTTTATCGCTTATTTCTATATCGTTTATTTTTTTATTTAAATAACTCTGTAATTCTTTCCAGAACCTATCCAAAACATCATTCCATTTCTTCTCTCCTGATGCCACTTCATCTAAATCTCTTTCCATTTCAGCAGTAAATTTAGTCTCTATAAAGAAATCTCTAAAAATACATTTCAAGTAAGAAGTTAATATCCTTCCTAAGTCAGAAGGAATTATAGATTTAGCTCCATAGGCATATTTTTTTGATCTTAAACCTTTAACAATAGTTGCATAAGTAGATGGTCTGCCAATGCCTTCTTCTTCCATCTTTTTTATAAGTGAAGCTTCTGAATATCTGCTAGGGGGTAGAGTAAACTTTTGTTCAGTAATATTTTCTTTTAAATTTAATTCATCTCCTTGGGACAATGAAGAAGGAAATTGTGAGTCCGATTCCTCATCTTCTTTAGTAAGTTTCTCAAAGCCCATGAATAAATTCTTTCGTGAAGTAGCTCTAAAAATGTACTTGTCATCATGAGATTGAATAGTCAAAATTTTTCTTTCGTATTTAGAATTAACCATCTGACTTGCAACTGTTCTATTCCAAATTAACTCATACAATTTTTCTTCATCACCAGATAAATTGACACTAGTTGGAATTAAAGAAATATCAGTAGGTCTTATTGCTTCATGTGCCTCTTGAGTATTTTTTACTCCTGATTTATATACCCTTATCTGATCAGATAAATAAGATTGGTTAAATTTAGTTGAAATTAAATTTCTTATTTCATGCAATGGGGCTGGACCTGGGCTTGTTTCTGAATATGGATCGCCTGTATTAGGAGAAGTACTAATAGAGATTCCATCTGTTCTTAAATAAGTTATTAATCCGCCCTCATATAATTTCTGAGCACCGCTCATAGTCCTATCAGCAGTAAAACCAAAAGAACTGGCAGCTGCCATTTGTAAGGTAGAAGTTCTAAATGGTGGTTTAGGTGAACTAGATTGAGGCTTTGTTTCTATATCAGAAAGAATAAACGAAGAATTGCTAAGCTCAGATATTATTTGATTTACCCAGTCTTCATTATCTATTGGTGCTTGATTAAGATTCCTTTCATTAATTTTTATTAGGTCGGTCTCAAATATAGAATCTCCAAATTCGAAAGTGGTCTTTATTGGCCAATATTCCATTGGAATATGTGCATCCCTCTCATCCTCCCTTTCACAAATAAGTCTTAAGGAAGGAGATTGAACTCTACCTGCTGATTTTGCTCTAGAAATATGCCTCCATAAAAACGGTGAAACTTTGAAACCTATCAAATGATCTAATATTCTTCTTGTTAAATAAGCATTAACTAAATTTTCATCTATAGTTCTTGGATTTTCTACAGCTCGTTTGATTGCTGAAGAAGTGATCTCAGTAAAACTAATTCTTTTTAAGTTTGTTTCTGCAAGTAATTTTTTATTATCGAAATCATTTTGTAAATGCCACGCTATTGCTTCCCCCTCTCTATCAGGGTCAGTTGCTAAATAGACATTATTTACTTCTTTACAAATCTTCCTCAACTCCTTAATAGTTTTTTTCCCTTTAACTGTTTCTTGCCATTTGAGATCAGACCAGTTAAGTGGATTAACAGCTCCATCATCGTCAGGAAGATCTCTAAAATGTCCCAGACAGGGAATGACCATCCATTCCTCTTCCGGAAAAGAATCATCTAAGTAACCTTTAATCTTTGTAGCTTTAGCTCCTGACTCAACTACCACTAGAGACTTCATATAAATTCCCAAAATTTAAAGTTCCTTTTTAGTATAAAGTTAGATTAGTACCTTTTGTCTAGACTTTTTTTTAGTTTAAGTAAAATTTATTTCAAGAATTTTTCTTTTTCTTTCCAAATATCATTCATCCAAACCTTCAAATTTTCACGGTAAGTTGAATCATTTAGATAATCTCTTCCCTTCAATATAGAGGGTATATCGATAATATTTACATGAATATTTACTTCTGACATTTTGCCAGAAAGAAAAGCCCAAAAGGTTCTTTTTTTAGCTTCATATGAAATAGTAAAATCTACGAACTGATTAATATAGGGCATGGTAGATAGGGCTAAACCTATTCCACCCAACTTTGGTCTTAGTAGATTTAAAAAAGGAGACTCTTGTATAAAATGCTTAGATTCACTATATCTTGTTCCCTCTGCAAAACTAAATATTGATACTGGATATCTTGCAAAACGGGAAAAAGAGGACTGCATTTGAGAAATATCTTTACCTCTTAATTCTGGATTCTTTTTTAATTGCTCCTCTGAATATCTCTTAAGGAAAGGCATATCCAAAGCCCACCAAGCCAATCCAATTACTGGCACCCAAAATAATATATCTTTCATAAAGAATTTCAGCATTGGAATTTTTTTATTGGTAATTCCTTGTAATATAAAAATATCTGCCCAAGACTGGTGATTTGCTGTAGCTAAATACCAATTATCCCTATTTAAAGATTCAAATCCCGAGACTATCCACTTCGGATTATGCAAGTATCTTATCCAAATTCCATTACAAGCTATCCAACATTCTCCAATTAAAATAATATATTTGGTACAAAGAACCTTCCACGCCTCAATAGGAAAAAAGATTTTTAAGATAGCAAAAGAAAGAAGAAAGAAACACCAAAAAAGTGTATTTAAGACAATTAATAAAAAAGAAGATACGCCAATAATAAAACTCATAAGTTAAATCAATTCTTCTCTTTTGATTTATTCCACAAACTATCCATTTCCTCAATTGTACTATCGTAAATAGATTTATTTCTTTTTTCTAGTTCAGATTCTATGAACCTAAACCTTCTTTCAAATTTCTTATTTCCTGCATCCATTGCCCCCTCTGCATCTACTCCTAACTTTGCTGATAGATTAGCTATTATCATAAATAAATCGCCTAATTCTTCTTTGATACTCAGTTGATCTTTTAATGAAATTGCATTTTTCAATTCATTAAGTTCTTCTTCTATCTTTCTGAAATAATCTTTATTGTCACTCCAATCAAAACCAACACTAGAGGCTCGTTTTTGAATCTTTTGGGATCTAATTAGAGCCGGTAAAGCTTTTGGAATATTATCTAAAATACTTTTAAAGCCTTTCTGTTTTCTTTCCTTCTTTTTAAGGATTTCCCAATTTTTTGTTTGAGCTTTAGAAGTATGTTTTTTTGGATCTCCAAAAACATATGGGTGTCTGTCAATTAGCTTTTGACATAAAGAATCAACAACATCAGTGAATTCAAAAAAATTGTTTTCTTTAGCTATTTGAGATAAAAATATAATTTGAAGTAATAAATCACCGAGTTCAAATTTCAACTCAATTTTGTCATTTCTAGAGATAGCATCTACTACCTCGTAAGCCTCCTCTATGATAAAAGGAGTTAAGCTATTAAAATCTTGCTCCTTATCCCATTCACAACCTTCATCTTCATCTCTTAACCTTTCCATGATAGATAAAAGACGTTGTATTGAAGTTTCAGAAGATTTATCTCTAGTATTCACTTAAGGTTGCGTAGCGATCTATGTGATAATCAGCACTACCAAAAATTTGTTGAGCTACCCTGCTTCTTTTCATAAAAAAACCAATATCATATTCATCAGTCACTCCTACACCTCCATGCATTTGCACAGACTCATTACTAACTAAATGCAAAGTTTCACCTGCTTTAAATTTTGCTAGACTAGCAAACCTGGTTCTATCATTAGATTTCTCATCTACAGCATTAAGGGCTCCAACAACTGAAGACTTAGTTAATTCCAGTTCAGAATACATTATTGCTGCTCTATGTTTAAGAGCTTGAAAGCTTCCTATTAAAGAACCAAATTGCTTTCTTTCTTTAAGATAATTTAAAGTAATTTCAAAAGCCTGAGTAGCATTACCCAGCATTTCTGCTGACATTCCTATCTGAGCTCGATCTAAGACTTCTTCTATTATAGAAAAACCATTATCTAACTCGCCAAGCAGACAATCTGATGAAATATTTACATTCTTGAGTTTAATTTCTGCAACATTTCTTGAATCTAACATGCTCAGTCTAGTAATTTCCATGCCTGGAGTTCCAGAATCTATGCAAAATAAAGTTATCCCTAATTTTTGGTCATTCCCTCCATTAGTTCTTGCAGCTACAATAATCTTTTCAGCGCTATGACCATCTAATACGAAAGTTTTTTCCCCATTTAACACAAAACTATTACCTTCTTTTTTTGCCTTGGTAGCTATATTGCATGGAGCATGTCGACTACCTTCTTCCAAAGCAAAAGCTGTTGTTAAATTTCCTTCTACAATTTTAGGTAGTAACTGTTTTTTTTGTTTTTCATCCCCTGCAAGCTCTATTAAACTGACCCCTAAAAGACCTGTAGCGAATAATGGCGAAGGAGTTAAAGTTTTGCCGGTTTCTTCTAAAATTCCTCCCATACCCATCATCCCAAAATTAAAACCTCCATATTCTTCGGACACTAGAATTCCAGCCCAACCTAATTCAGCCATCTTTTTCCAAAGAACTTTATCGTATCCCAAAGGATCTTTTGTATCTCTAATTTCTCGAAAGTGAGAAATTGGAGCATTCTTTTGTAAAAACTCTTTTGCTATATCCCTTAAAGATTGTTGCTCTTCATTAAGCACTAAAGCCATCTAGATCTCCTACTTATTTTTTAACTTTGGTACAAAACTTTAATCAGGAAGTCCCAATACTCTTTTAGAAATTACATTAAGCTGAACTTCTGAGGTACCGCCTTCAATAGAATTAGCTTTAGTCCTCAACCAATCTCTTGTAATAGCTATTTCTTCAATGGAAAAAGAATCTCCTTCCCAACCTATTCCTTTAGTTCCCATAGACTCAAGCATCAACTCATATCTTAATTTATTATGCTCGCTTCCATAATACTTACCCATAGAAGAAGCTGCACTAGGAGCTCCTATTTTTGTCTCCTCGCCAATTCGTTGCATAGTTAATCCAAATGCTCTGGAGTTAAGATCATGTCTGGCTATTTTAGATCTTAAAGAAGCATCATCGAGTTTATCTTCAGAATCGAGGCCAATGTATTTTTTGCTTAACTCTACTAAACCAGACTTTTTATCTCCTACTTCTCCTCTAGAACCTAAACCAAATGAAGATATCATGGTTCTTTCATGTTCTAAAAGCCTCTTAGCAACTGTCCACCCCTTATTTAAACCTCCTACTAAATCTTTTGCAGGAGCTTTAGCATCATCAAAAAAAGTTTCACAAAATGGAGACTTACCGCTTATCAAAGTTATGGGTTTCGTAGTGACGCCTGGTTGATCCATATCTATAAGGATAAAACTAATTCCATTATGCTTTGGTTCTTGTGGTCCCGTTCTAACTAAACAGAATATCTTATCTGCCTTGTCTGCATAAGATGTCCAGACTTTTTGTCCGTTAATTATGTAACTATCATCATCTTTGACCGCTTTAGTACTTAAACTTGCTAAATCAGAGCCCGATCCAGGCTCACTATATCCTTGGCACCACCAAAATTCTCCCTTAACAATGCTTGGTAAGTGTTCAAATTTTTGTTCTTCTGTAGCAAATTCTAGCAAGGCAGGCCCTAACATCCAAATTCCAAAACTAGCAAGGGGCATTCTTGCATTCATGGAATTAAGTTCTTCTTGTAAAACTTTATTTTCTTCCTTTGATAGCCCTCCTCCTCCATATACACTTGGCCAAGTAGGACATGTCCAACCCTTCTCTCCCATTCTTTCAAGCCAAATTTTTTGATCTGGATGAGAAAATTCAGCATTCCTGCCTCCCCAAGCCACATCTCCGGGTTTTCGCATCTCAGATGGACAATTTAATTCTAGCCAATCTCGAGTCTCTTCTCTAAAAGCTTGAAGATCTGACATAATTTACCCCAAATATTTAAAAAATGAATTATAGAATATACAAGGATAGTCTAAGATGAGTTAAACTTAAATAGTGGAATTTAAAAAACTTAAAAAATTATGAAAGCATATCAAGTGATAGAACCTGGATTACCCTTGGAAGAGAATATTTTTGAAACACCAGTACCTCAAGGAACAGAGATTCTTCTAAAAACTATAGCATGTGGAGTCTGCCACTCTGATGTTCATATACATGAGGGGCACTTTGATTTAGGAGGTGGAAATAAACTACCTATGCCATTACCTACTCCCTACACTTTAGGACATGAAATATTTGGAGAAGTTGTTGCAATAGGCGAAAAAACTCAAAATGTCGCTATAGGTGAAAAATATGTCGCCTTTCCTTGGATAGGTTGTGGGAATTGCAATTTTTGCTTAGATGGAGATGGCAACTTATGTAATGCAGCAAATGTCTTAGGAATTCATAGTAGTGGTGGATTTGGAGATCATGTTTTAGTACCTCATAGTAAATATTTATTTGATAAAGGAGATACACCTGATGAGCTTGCAGGAAGCTATGCCTGTTCAGGTCTTACTGCTTATAGTGCTCTTAAAAAGGTAATACCTCTAGAAGGAGATAATTCCTTAGTTATAATTGGAGCAGGAGGAGTTGGAATGATGGCTCTTCAAATTGCCCAAGCTGCTTTTTCTATAAATCCAATAGTAGTGGACATAGATGATCAAAAACTTAATCTAGCTAAAAATTCTGGAGCATCTCTTACATTTAACTCAACTAAAGATGAAACATTTATGGAATTATTTGAGGCCACAGGTGGGGGTGCGATTTCAGTTATTGACTTTGTGGGTGCTGAGTCTTCTGCTAATTTAGGTTACAACTTACTTCGGAAAGGAGGAACTTTAGTCATTGTAGGCCTTTTTGGTGGACAAATATCATTACCTCTTCCAATGATACCTATTATGTCAAAAAATTTACTTGGTTCTTATGTAGGAAACCTTCAAGAAATGACTGAATTAATGAAACTGGTGAAAGAAGGAAAAGTAGATCCTATTCCAGTCATCTCAAGACCTGCCTCTGAAGCAGATCAAACTCTAAAAGATCTAAAAGAAGGCAAGATTCTTGGACGAGCTAGTCTGATTTATTAAATACTTTTATTTATATCTGCGAGGAAATTACCAATTCGTTCATTGATAACGAGATCAAATAAATAATCGAGTTCTGTTTCTTCAGCATTTATATTGATCAATTTAGCCCCTGTATCTTTTGCTAATTTAGGCAATCCTGCTGCGGGATATACTGTTAAAGAAGAACCTATAGAAATAAATAGATCGCAATCTATGACTTTTCTTTGTGCTAACTGCATTTTTTCTTCAGGCATGGCCTGTCCAAATGAAATAGTTGCAGTCTTAAGTAGGCCTCCACATTTTATACAATCAAGTATAATTTCTTCATCTATTAATTTTTTATGGATTTCTTCTAAAGAATAGTTTTTAGAGCAAGAAAGACATAAAGCATAAGTTGAGTTTCCATGAAGTTCTATAATTATACTGTCATGTATCCCAGAATCTTGATGCAAATTATCAACATTTTGTGTTATTAGATAAGATTCTTTCTTTATTTGCATTAAACTTTTTAAGGATAAGTGCCCCAAGTTTGGGGCTACCTCTTTGAGTTTCTTTCTAAGAGCAATATTCTTTATCCAAGAATCTCGTCTAGCTGATTCTGATGAAATAAATTCATCAAAATATATAGGTGTATTCGTTTTCCAAAAGCCCGAAGGACCTCTAAAGTCTGGTATACCGGACTCAGTGCTTATCCCTGCCCCTGTAAAGAATATTGGTTTTCTACTCTGGTCCCAAATTTCTCTAAAACTCTCTATTAATTTCATAGTCATTTTATTTTAAACAATATTTTTATTAATTAAGGTTAAGCATATAATTACCTAATTAAAATAACCAATTATAAAATTAATCAATGATTCCATTTACTCAAGAATCTCTTTGGATTTTAACCATCGCTTACGACTTATCTTTGGTACTAATTTTATATAGATACTTTGGTAAATATGGACTATATACTTCAGTGATTCTAGGTATTATGCTTGCAAACCTTCAGGGTGGAAAGATAAGTGAACTAGAAATTTTTGGTTATAGTCTTACAGCTAGCATGGGTGCAATACTTTACTCAGGAATATACTTTGCTACAGATATTCTTAATGAAAAATATGGGAAAGAGGAAGCTAATAGAGCGGTTATGTTAGGATTTTTTGCTAATGTAGCTGTTATGCTTACTCTTTTTATTAGTATTCAATTTAAACCTTCGGACATGACAGGTTCTGCTGCAGAAGTTCACAATGCAATATCAACTCTTGCCGGATATTCACCAGCATTTGTTGTTGGATCATTAACAGCCTACTTAATAAGCCAAAGATTTGATGTGTGGTTTTTTCATAAAATTAAGACCTACACAGGTGAATCAAAACTATGGTTAAGAAATAACCTCTCAACAATCACATCGCAACTTATAGATACTCTAATTTATCAATTTACTTGGATAATTGCTGTTGGTATGAGTTTTAGTGAAGCTTTTGCATTAGCTGCAGTAAAATATTTATTAAAAGTTATAATTGCAGTTATAGATACAATTTTTATATATTGGGTAAAGACCTGGTCTATAAAAGTAGATTGATAAAAAAATGAGTAATAAATATAAGAATATAGGAATAGTAGGATTATCTAATAATCCTAAGATACCTCAATTAATTGAATCCATTGTAACAATTCTTACTTCGGAAAAAAGAGAAGTTCTAATTGATAGGAAATTTGAATCACTCGTTGATCTAACCAATATAAATTATGTAACAAAAAAAGAAATTCAACATAAATGTGATTTGGTTATCTCTTTAGGGGGTGATGGAACAATGCTAGAAAGTGCTAAAAATTATGGCATTGAAGGCATACCGCTATTAGGAGTTAACTTAGGGAGCTTGGGTTTTCTTACTGATATAGCACCTGAAGACATAGAAAAAGAACTTAAAGCAATTCTAAATTCTGAACTCCAAATAGATGAAAGATTCTTTATTAAGGCCAAAATAGATAATAAAGAATTAGATTATAAAGCCCTTAACGAGATTGTTATTCATTCAGGAGCAATAGCTCAAATGATTGAATTTACTTTATTTGTTGATGATCAATTTGTATGCAAACAAAGAGCTGATGGATTGATTATAAGTACCCCTACTGGCTCTACTGCTTATTCTTTATCAGGAGGAGGTCCAATTATTCATCCTGAATTAGATATTATCTTAATTTTACCAATATTTCCTCAAAGCCTTAATAGCAGTCCTATTATAGTAGATGCAAATAAAGAAATTAAGATTGTCTTATCTGAAAAACAAAAAATAGATTCAGCTGAAATAAGCTTTGATAGCCAAGAGAATATATCTTTGAGTCCAAATTCTATAATTGATATAAGCAAACATTCTTCTAAACTCTTATTACTTCATCCAAAGAATCATGATTTCTTTAGCGGATGTAGAGATAAGCTGGGATGGGGTAAATCCATAATTTAACATTTTCTTGTTGTGATTTTACTTAAATTATTGGAAAATTGACTTTCCGCAAAAATTTTTATGGACTTGCTATGTTAAAAAGCGAAGATTTGACCTATACGAAGAGAATATTACCTCTAATATTCTTATCTCTTTTCTCAATAAATTCTTATTCAGAACCTATAGATTTAGAAAAAAGTGAATCTATCACACCTGAACAAGAAAGACTTCTTCAAGGGCTTCCTGCAGATCAAGCTGCAGCCGTGAGACTTAAGATAATGGATCAGCAAACTTTGACTAATGAAATCAAGAAGACATTTGAAGATGTAAATACTCTAGTACTTAGACCAGAAAAAAGAGAATTAACGGGTCAAGAAAAAATTGAATACGAAAAAAAAGCAAGGAATTGGGTTTATGGATATGAACTATTTGCCTCTGCCCCATCAACCTTTGCTGCAGCAACAGATATTCCTATACCTAACGACTATTTAATAGGACCTGGGGATACTTTCATGATTCAGGTTTTAGGAGGAGGGAATTTAACCGGAGGAGGAAGACAACAAGAATATATAGTAGATAGATCTTACTCAATTACATTACCTGGAATTAAACCTTTTAACTTAGCCGGTCTTAGCTTTAATGAAAGTAGAGAATTAATACAGAAACAAGTTAAGACACAGTTTGTGGGTTCTGAAGCTATTGTAAGCTTAGGTGGAATCAGAAGCATAAAGGTTTTCGTTATGGGTTCAGCTTATTTACCTGGAGCTTATACAGTAAGTTCCCTGGCTTCGATTACCAATGTTTTACACATTAGCGGCGGGGTGTCTGATATTGGATCTGTTCGAAATATTGAACTTAAAAGAAAGGGTAAACTTATTACTACATTTGATTTATATGATCTTCTATTAAAAGGAGATACAAGTAGTGATATAAGAGTCCAAAATGGAGATGTAATCTTTATACCTACCATCAGAAAATCTGCAAGAATGCATGGAGATTTTAGAAGGCCAGGACTATTTGAACTAAAAGAAGGAGAAAACCTTAAAACTTTAATAGATTTTGCTGGAGGACTTGGATCCAATGCCAGAGCTAATGCTGGTGAGCTTAATAGAGTTAACAGAAATATAGGTAATAGAGAGATAATTAAAATTAATGCTAACTTAGATGAAAACCTAAATCTTAAAGTATTAGATGGAGATATGTTCTTTGTTCCTTCTATCACCGCTTTAAGTCAGGCAAATGTTATCTTAAGTGGTCAATTTAGATATCCTGGTAGTTACTCTGTTAAAAATGGTGAAAAATTATCAAGTTTACTGGAGAGAGCTGGAGGCTTCACTGAGAGTGCATTTATTGCTGGAGCTGTTTTAAATAGAGAATCAATTTCAGAAATGCAAAATACTTCTTTTAGAAGAGCTGCTGATGATATGGAGTCTGCAATTGCTGGTGCAATTATTGGAGGAAAACTTCAAGGAGGAGTAGGTGCTGCAACTAGCGACTTAATAACTAGACTTAGGACAGTTAGATCACCAGGCAGACTGATAGTGGATATAGATCCAATTAATATTGAAAAAAATCCTGAGAAGGATATATATATTGAAGATGGAGATAAAATTCATATACCTAGCAGAGTTAATGCTGTGACTGTTGTTGGCGATGTATATTCTCCAGGTACTATTCCTTTTAAGAATTCTTATACTACAAAAGATTATTTAGCTCAGGCCGGAGGCCTAAGACCATCGGCAGACCCAAAAGAAATATTTATGATTCTACCTAATGGAGAGGCAAGAGCAGTTAGAGATGGAATTTGGAAATTAAGAAGACAGTTTATATCTCCTGGAACTACTTTATATATACCAAGGGATACCTCGCCATTTGATTGGTTACTTGCAACCAAAACTGTAACTCCAATATTATCCAACCTAGCGACAACAGCAGCAGCTTTAGCTGCCATAGACGATTAAGTCGGGTATTTATATAGCAATGCATAGGTCTTATAAGACTTTATTTGCTTTCAGTCTTCTTATTTTTACTAGTGCTGGATTTGCTTCCTTATATGATTACTTACCCAAAGATGTAGGCCCTACTTCTTCAAGATATGGAGGAATAGGATTAATAGAATACCCAACAGCCAGGTTTCAATCATCAGGTAACTTAAGACTTGGTATAACTTCAAGATACCCTTATGAGGTAACAGCTTTAACAGCGACACCCTTTTCATGGATGGAGGCTACCTATCGATATACTGAAGTTAAAAATCAAAAATATAGCGAATTTGAGTCATTTAGCGGTAATCAGACTTTAAAAGATAAAGGCTTTGATTTTAGATTCTTAGCATGGAAAGAAAGTAAATATCTTCCTAATGTAGCATTTGGCTTTAGAGATATGGCAGGTACGGGTTTATTCTCTGCTGAATACTTAGTTGCCAGCAAGAGGTTCTGGAATTTAGATGCGACACTAGGACTAGGTTGGGGTACATTGGCAGGCCAAGGCAATTTCAGTAATCCATTAATAAAATTAAGAGAAAATTTTAGATCTAGAACTAATGATTATGGTCAAGGAGGAGACTTTTCACTTGACAGCTTCTTCTCAGGAGAAAAAGTCGGCCTTTTTGGAGGTATAGAGTATAACCTACCTTTCAGGGGATGGAGACTTAAATTAGAGTATGATACTGCTAATAATGATCCTGCCTCATCAAAAGCTGACCGATCTTCTCCATTTAATTTCAGTCTAACTTCTGGTCAAAGAGATATGATTGAATATAGTGTTGGTATTTCCGGAGGGGAAACATTTCAATTTAGCTTCTTTATGAAAGGAGATTTTGGTACTGGAAGTATTGTACCTAAGATAGACCCCCCCATAAATTTAAAGGTTCCATCCCAAAAAGATAAAAATAGACTAAAAGCAGATCCTGAACTCTTATATGGTTCAATTAATGCAAACTTGGCTGTTGAAAATATTTATACACAAGGAATCTCTCTATCTGAAGATGAAATTACCTTAACTATTAACCAGGCAAAATTTAGATCTCAACCTAGAGCCATAGGAAGAGCTATAAGAGTTGCAAGTTATCTAGCTCCTGACAATATAGAATTTATTACCATCAACACGATGAATGCTGACGTTGAATTGAGTAGCACAACAGTAAGAAGAGAAAATATAACCGACTATTTAAATTATAAAGGAAGTAGAGCTGAAATTTGGAATAATGCACGCATAAGGGCTCCTGAATATCAACATTACAAGTCTGCAGATTTTAAACCTTATGTAAACTTTCCTGAAGTAAGAACAAATATAGCACCGGCATTAAGAAATATGATAGGCGGTCCAGAAGCTTTCTTTTTAGGTCAGTTATGGATAAGAATTAATAATTCTATTAAATTTGCTAGGGGCTTAGAATTAAGCACGGTTGCAGGTATTAACGTTTACAGTACCTTTAATGAATTAAAGACCGCGAGTGATAGTGTTTTGCCTCATGTAAGAAGTGACATACAAGAATATTTAAAAGAGGGAAAAAATAATATCCAAAGAATGAAGTTAGACTATATTTTTTCTCCTTATAAAGACATCATTGCACGCTTAGACTTTGGATTAATGGAGGAAATGTTTGGTGGTGTTGGAGGTGAAATACTATATAGACCATTCAATAAATCATGGGCTGTAGGTATAGCAGCTCATAGAGTTAGGCAAAGAGACTTTAACCAATTATTTGATTTTAGAGATTATGAAGTTACTACTGGGCATCTAGAAATATATAAAGAATTTGCTAAGCAAAGAATAATTGCTCAATTAATGGTAGGGCAATTCTTAGCTGGAGATAAGGGAGCAACCTTAGATGTTTCAAGAAGATTCCATACAGGTCTTAGACTTGGCTTTTTCGTTACAAGAACAAATGTTCAAGCTGAGGAGTTTGGTGAAGGGAGTTTTGATAAAGGTATCTACTTCCAAATACCTCATGACTTATTTTTTACTAATTACAGCACCGGTAATGTCTTCTTTGGTATACATCCACTCACAAGAGATGGCGGCGCCCTTCTTGTTCAACATCACTCTCTTTATTCCATTACAGGTAATACTTCTTTCTATGAGCTGGAAAGAGATTGGCAAGATATATTAGACTAGGACAGTGAATAGAAAATTCATAAAAAATACTTTATTAGCTTTAGGAGCAATAATCCTAGCAAATTGCTCTGCTGTAGGATTAAAGTCTAGTGGAGCAGGATTCTTATCTTCTAACTTATGGATAAATAGCTTTAGTAAAGTGATCTTTGGATATCCTGATTATCCTATTTCAAGGGAAATGGTTGAGAATATACCCTATGCATCTTTAAGGATAAAAATAGGCAAGGGTCCTGCTGGATTAATGATATTACAAAAAATAGAAGGAAATACACTCTCCTGGATAAGCAGGGACGAAGTTCTTATTCAGACCAAGAATGGAAGAATAGTCAGAACATCAAAACTAAATAATGATTTATCAGATTATTATTATGATACTGATCCAGAATTTATAGAAATACTTGAAGAGAAAAAAATAAAATCTCAAAGGGTAATAAGCTTAACAAATCCAAAAGCAAGTCATATTGAGCTTCAAGTTACATCCAGTACTAAAGATAAAAAAGAAACTATAGAGATCTTAGGAAATGAATATGAACTTATTAAAATTTCAGAAAAGATTCATAATCGGCTGATTAAGTGGAAATTTACAAATACTTACTGGGTAGACTCAGAAGGATTTGTATGGAAGACAATTCAACAAATTGCTCCTAATGTACCGCCTATAGTAATAGAAGTTACTAAACCCTATTCAGCATAAATTAATTTGACTTTTAGAACATCTAGATTGAACAGATCCTTATTATCTAGATATTTTTATCTGGTAAAATATATCATTAAAAAATAAATATTTAGCAAAACAAAATTTCTTATAAAGAGAGATCTTTTATGAGATGTTATTCTCAGGACTATATATTTTTCTTCTCTACATTATTATTTTAATCACATAGAGAAGATAAAATTAAAAACAAAAAAAACCCGCACATAGCGGGTTTTTTTTGCTGATTTTTGTTAACAGTTAGCAGTACATCTTGTTGCTACTGAAGTCACAATTGTGGCCTTTGTAGTAGTAGATGGTTCTGTGATTGTTGTTTTACCAGCATCTGTATTATCACCTAAGAACTCTTCAGTAAGATTAACTAAAGTAGTTTGGTCGGTATTTTGATTAGCAGTTACATAATCTCCTTGGTAACCTGGCTTATTTCCACCAGTATTAGGGTCTATATAAGTATCTGAAGGAATCGCATAAGTTTCTGAGTAACCTTTTCCTTCGGTACTTTCACCGCTAGGAGCTAAACCTCCACCAGGACCTGCAGATACATAGTCACCTAAGTAACCAGGGGCTGCACCACCTGTGTTTGGATCGATATAGTAGTTACCTCTTCCATCACCCTGTTTGAAAGCTGCAGGGATAACATATTCTTCATAACCTACATTACCTACAAAGTCTGCTGCACCTCTAGATGAGCCTGTAACTACAGATTGGTCTAATCCATTTTGAGGGTCAACATAACCTCCTCCAGTTCCATCCCAAGCTTCCCCAATGACATACTCTTCTAATGCACCTACACCTTCATTACCCATACTGAAAGATCCTTCTACGCCGTTTGAAGCACCAGTAACAAAGTCACCTAAGTAACCAGGGGCTGCACCACCTGTGTTTGGATCTTTATAGCCTGTCTTAGTAGAAGCAACGTCTCCACGAGTTACTACATCATCTGCTGCAACATATGGAATCTCATACACTTCTGAGTATCCCTTTCCTTCTGCAACTAAGCCTCCAATATTAGCACCTTGAGTAACTTCTCCACCTTGATATCCTGGAGCGTTACCTGCACCACCAACTGATTGTCCTAGAGCAGATGCATTAGCATCAGCATAAGCTTCATAAGGTATTGCATAAGACTCTGAATAACCAGAATCTCTATAATCTCCACTTTCTGTCCATGCGTTTGGAGAGGCGGCTAAACCTTCGTCTCTACCAACAGTGTTATTACCTCCACCTACAGCTCCTCTAACGTATTGAGCACTTTCTGGATCACCAGAAGATCCTTTACCTGTATTAGGGTCAGTAAAACCTACAACTGAACCATCAACATAAGTTTCAGGTGGAATTACATAAGCTACCGAAGCACCCATTCCAGCTAAATTATCACCATCAACATTATAGCCTTCTCCTTCATAACCAGAATTTGAAGAATATCCAGCAGATAACGCTCCGGCCTCACCAGATTCTGAAGAAGCCACTACTGAACTACCCAAAGAACCTGGGGCATTTCCTCCCGTGTTTGGATCTACATAAGTAGATGTACCATCAGCGTTAGCTGATCCAGGAATAATATCTGTTGGCGTACCAACTGGGATAATGTATACCTCTTGTGCCGAAACTGGAACACCTGAAGCATCATAACGAACGCCAGTGTTTATATCTCTATAATTTCCAATTCCACTTACTGAGTTTGTTGCAACTATAGGATCTTCAGCGTAGTTACCCCCGCCAAAGCTAGTTGGTCCACCATTGGCTGCTTGAGTTACATAGTCACCTAAATAACCCGGAGCATTACCGCCCGTATTTGGATCCCTATAAACTGTTAAGCCATTAATATTTGCGTTAGCAGTATTTGTATCCCCAGCTGCCGCGTTAGCAGCTTCAGCATTAGCACCTGGCTCAGGTATTGTATAAATAAGGTAAGAATCAGATGCTACAAGCGTTACAGATTCAATAAGTCCTTGTTCTTGTAACTCTCCATAATATGTTGCTGCTGAGCCTGTGGCGTATGCATCTGCGACTGTTGTAATATCAGGATCTCCTGATTCGTCTACATCCCCAGTTGTCATAGTTGCTGTTGCAGTTGCACCCGTTGTTCTTGTTGCCGTTGCTCCGGTTGTTCTAGTAGCCGTTGCACCCGTTGTTCTAGTAGCCGTTGCTCCGGTTGTTCTAGTAGCCGTTGCACCCGTTGTTCTTGTGGCAGTTGCACCGGTTGTTCTAGTACCAGGAACATCTACAACGATGTTCTTTGTTTCAGATTTAATGTACTCCTCTATAACCGGCTCCGGCGGAGGAGGCGGCGGCGGAGGCGGCGGCGGTGGTGGTGGTGGTGGTGGTGGTGGTGGCGTAGGAGCCTCATCACTACCTCCAGTAGAAGAATCTGCAATTGCAAGAGCCGCTGCAGCAATTGCTGCAATAGCCGCTACAGTACCAAGTGCTATTCCTCCAGATGCGCTAGATGCTGCATCACTACCTGCAGCTCCACCCGTTGATTTCTTTTCTCCATCCTCAGCTTTCTTTTTGTCCCCATCTGACTCTGCAGCTAAACCTAGCTGAGAAGTCAGTAAAAGAAAGAAAGATGCTGCTATTGATATTAGTTTGTTTTTCATGAATTTTAAACCTGTCTTTTTATTGCCACCTAAAAATAGGAACTCAGTTGTTAATTGAATATGCGACTTTAGTTGAAACTGTTCCCAGAATCAAGATTAAATTCGACTTATTTTTGTTAACAAAACTGGGCTCATATCATCATGTTACAAAATAATTCCATAATTACAATATTTATTATGTGTTTTTTTTAAAAGCTAAGTAGTACCTAATAATTTTCGGATCATTATTACGAAACTCATTGTACAATGAATTCAATATATGATGCTAATAAAATTAACTTCTTTTATAACAAAATGTCTTAGATATTTACCTACAGAACTATCTCATTACTTAGCTCTTGAGTCTTTAAAGGTGTCCAATAAGATAGGGATTAATTTAATCAAGGATAGTAAAAGATCTAATATCGAATGCTTTGGAATAAATTTTAAAAATAAACTAGGACTTGCTGGAGGGCTCGATAAGAATGGGGACTATATTCAAAGCTTATCATCCTTGGGTTTTAGTTTCTTAGAACTAGGAACAGTAACTCCTGTGCACCAAGCAGGAAATGCAAAACCTAGATTATTTAGAGATAGATCTGAAGAGGCATTAATAAACAGCATGGGCTTTAACAATAAAGGAGTGGATTACTTGATAAAAAATATATCAAGCTCTTCAAGAATATGCCCAATTGCAGTTAGCATAGGAAAGAATTCAAAAACTCCTCTAGATCTGGCCTTAGAAGATTATATGATATGTTTTGAAAAGGCTTACTCTGTAGCTGATTTTATAACAATTAACATATCCTCACCAAACACCATGAATCTTAGAGATTTAGGATCAAAAGAGTATCTCCCTACACTCTTAAAATCCTTGAAAGATAAACAGTTAAATATGGCTAAGATTGATCACTACAAACCTCTAATAGTGAAATTATCTCCGGATATAAATAATGTAGAAATAGATTCAATCGTAAATACAATTTTAGATAATGGCATAGATGGGATAATAGCTACAAATACTTCGATTCATCATGATCATCATCACAAACCTAGTGGAATCAGTGGAAAACCATTATTTACATTATCTACAGAAATCCTACAAAAGATAAGGAATATGGTTGGAAAAGATTTTCCTTTGATAGCGTCAGGTGGAGTCATGACTAAACATGACTACCTAGAGAAATTAGACTCAGGAGCTGATTTAGTTCAAATCTATTCTGGATTAATTTATAAAGGCCCTGAACTTATTCAGGATATTCTTAGTGTCTCTAATTAAATCAGATGCTTTAGAGCTTTGAGCATCTCCGGAGCTAATTCAGGATTATCTGAATAAAGAGCTGGAGTTAACCTATCACCCTTTCCAGAGTAACGACTTTTTATCTTTTCTGCTGCTTCTTTTGGGTTTTCAGCTATAACAGCTATAGTATTTAATAATTCATCATCTATTAAATTTGCCATATCAGCCCATTTACCTTCTTTAGACAAAAGATTTAATCTTTCTTGCAAGTCTCCTGCTCCACAAGACTCTAAAACCCCTTTATAAGCCGGTGTTGATCCATAAAATGCTATTTGATTTCTAACCGCATTTACAGAATTATTAAAAGATTGTTCATCAATGCCTGTTGCTGTCATAACACTAATAGAAAAATCAAAATCTTCTTCATTTTTATTTGCGTTTTCCAAACCTTCCTTAACTCCAGGTAAAGTTGTTTCCTCCATAAACTTTAAAGTGTGAAAAGGATGCACTAAAAGACCGTCAGCTGACTCAGCTACAGACTTAGTCATTAATGGACCTACTGCAGCTACATAAATTTTAGGCGGACCATAAGAATGAGCTTCAGGAGTAAAGAAAGGTGTCATTATGGTATGCGAATAAAATTCTCCCCTGAAATCTAATTTTGAACCATTTTGCCAACAGTCCCAAATAGCTTGAATAGCTAAAATCATCTCTTTCATCCTCGCCGCTGGTCTAGACCAAGGCATTGAAAATCTTTTCGTGATATGGGGTTTTATTTGCGAACCCAGACCTAAGATAAACCTTCCCTTGGAAAGTAGATTTAAATCATAACCCAAATTAGCTAAAGTCATTGGGTTTCTTGCAAAAGCAACAGCAATGGATGTCATAAGATGTATCTTTTCTGTTTCTAATGCTGCACCTACTATAGGTAAAAAGGGGTCATGAGGACCCTCATAGGTAAAAGCCCCATCATATCCAGCATCCTCTAGACTTTTAGCTGAAATTCCAGCTTGCCTTGCATCTTTTGCAATAATCCCTGCATCTATTTTCATTAGATCTCCATAAATATTAATTTCATAAATCTTTTTTTTAGAATACTATCATCTAACAATTAATGCATTAACTAACTTTATGATTGATTTATATTATTCTCCGACTCCGAATGGATGGAAGATTTCTATTATGCTTGAGGAATGCTGTTTACCTTATAAAGTAATACCAGTTAATTTAGGAGCTGGAGATCAATTTAAACCTGAGTTTTTATCTATAAGTCCTAATAATAAAATGCCTGCTATTGTAGATCATAATGGACCAAATAAAGATGATATAAGTGTATTTGAGTCAGGCGCTATTCTCATGTACTTAGGAGAAAAATCAGGTATGTTTTTTTCACAAAAACCTAAAGAAAGAATTAAAATTTTAGAATGGTTATTTTGGCAGATTGGAGGACTTGGTCCTATGGCCGGACAAGTAAGTCACTTTGTCAACTACGCTCCAAATTTTCCAGGTGATCACTCTTATTCTGAAACTCGTTATAAAAATGAATACGACCGCTTATTAGGTATCATGAATAATATTCTCAGCAAAAGAGATTATTTAGCGGGCGACTATTCAATTGCAGATATAGCATCATTCCCTTGGGTAACTGCCTATAAAAGATATGGTGTAAATCTTGATTCTTTTACTAATGTCAGAAAATGGTTTGATAAAATAAAGATTAGACCTGCCGTTAGAAAAGGAATGGACCTAGGTAAAGAAGCAAGAAGTTTTGGTCAAAAAATGACTAAAGAAAATCTAGAAAATATGTTTGGTCAGACTGCAGAATCCATCAAAGAGTTGACAGAAAAAATGAAAAATAATGAAGATTGAATTAGGAAATTTTGAAATGGAGGTTATTCATCATAACCCTCTTATATATACTCTTCTAGGTGTTCTAAGCGATATAGAGTGTGAGCATCTCAAAGAAATTTCTTGGAATTTTATGCAAAGATCTACTGTAAGCTCAATAGATTCATCAGAGGAAAAATCTGGTTCAATTGATAAAAGGAGAACAAGTAAGAACTGCTGGGTTAAGCATTCACATTCTGGAATAACCCTATCTTTAGCAAAAAAGATTTCAAAATTAGTTCAAATGCCTTTAGAAAATGCCGAAGCTTTTCAAGTCCTCCACTACGATGTCGAAGAAGAATATCAGCCGCATATGGATACATTTGAACAAGATACAGATCTTGGTAGAGCTTTTTTGGGAAATTCTGGCCAAAGAATTATAACTGTACTTGGTTATCTTAATGATGTTGAGAAAGGCGGAGAAACATCTTTTCCAAACATAGATAAAATAGTAAAGCCCAAAAAAGGAAAGGTTGTTGTTTTTCAAAATTGCCATGCTGGTTCTACCTCTCCCAATAAAGGAGCTCTTCATGGAGCTTGTCCTGTAGTTATGGGAGAAAAATGGGCTTTCAATCTATGGTATAGAGAAAGCAAAGCTGAGGAAGAGCATTGACAAAAAAAACAACAGCTTTATTGTGTAAATCCCTATCAGAAGGCTTTGAAGGAATTTCTCTGGAAACTCTTTCTTTACCCAAATTAAAAGAAACGGATTTATTAATTAACGTAAAAGCTTCTTCTGTAAATTTTCCTGACCTTCTAATGAGCCAAGGAAAATATCAACATAAACCAAAGTTACCATTTGTACTTGGTATGGAAGGTGCAGGCATCATCATAGAAAAAGGAAATTTGGTTTCAAAATTCAAAGTAGGTGATGAAGTCTGTTTTGGTTCTTGGGGCAATGGAACCTTTTCTCAGCATGTAATTGTGCCTGAAGAAAATGCAAGATTAAAACCTAATACTCTTAGCTTCATTGAAGCTTCTGCTTTCCAAACTGCTTTTTTAACTGCATATGTTGCTCTTATAAGATTAGGAAAATTAAAAGAAAATGAAACTCTTCTAGTTCATGGAGCTACTGGAGGAGTAGGAATGGCTGCCGTTCAACTAGGTGCTCATATTGGAGCTAATGTTATAGCAACTGGAACTTCAAAAGATAAATTAGAAACAACTTTAGAATGGGGAGCAAACCAGATTGTAGTAACTTCACAAGATAATCATGTATCTTTTAGAGAAGAAATAAAGAACCTCACTGAAGGCAAAGGTGCTGATGTTATTTACGATCCTATTGGAGGCGATATATTTGATGAGTCTTTAAGGTGTATAAATTGGGGAGGTAGAATTCTAGTAATTGGTTTTGCAGGAGGCAGAATACCTAATGTACCAGTTAACATACCTCTTATAAAAGGATTCTCAGTCGTTGGAGTTAGGGCAGGAGAATTCGGAAGAAAAGATCCAAAAAAAGGTTTAGAGAACTTAGAAGAGATTTATAAACTCGCTAATGAAAATATACTTAAACCATATATTTGTAAAATCTTCTCCCTAGAAGATGGGCTTGAAGCGCTAAAATTTATGAATGAACGTAAAGTCATTGGTAAAGTAGTTATTTCTATGGACTAATGGTAACTTAATTTCTAAAATATTTATCTTTCAGATTTTTATTACCCTAACAAAAATTCTCTTAGTAAAAGCAAAAAATATGGTCAAAAAACTACATAGAAATAAAATATTTTTTTTCGTTGTAATAGCTTTTTGTAATTTCAATATAATAAGTGAAGACAAATTTAGAGCTGAAGAAACTGATATTGATTTGGCAAAAGAAATTATCAGTATCCTGCAACAAGAACATTATGTTGATATAAGTTTTGATGAAATTCAAGAAGACGCCCTTCAAACATTTATAGAGTCCTTAGATCCAAATCGATTATTATTTCTGGAATCAGAAGTTTCCTACTTTTCACAACAAAATAATAAAGATATAGATTTCACTATTTATAAAGCATTTGAAATATTTAATTTATATTCAATCAGAAACAAGATAAGACAGGAATTCAAAACAAACCTATTAAATGAAATAGACACGCCGTCTTTCTATGAAGATAGAAATTTAAAATTAGATAGAAGTGAAAACTTTTGGGAAAAGAATTTAAATAAAGTAGAACTTCTTTGGGCTGACTTTTTGATAAATGATCTAATTCAATTGATGGTCAATGGAAATACATTGGATGAATCTAAATCTAAACTAGCTAAGAGACATAAAAGTCAAAAGAACTATTTTAGTCAAACAAAAAAATCTGATGTATTTAATATATTCATGAATTCGGTAACTTCTAGATTTGGACCTGCAACCAATTACTTCTCTCCAAAGATGGTTGAAGACTTTGACATAGATATGAAACTTTCTTTGGAAGGTATTGGTGCAATTTTAGCTCCCGATGGATTATATACTTCAGTTCGAGAAATAGTCCCTGGAGGTCCTGCAGATAAATCAAATTTACTATCTCCGGAAGATAAAATTATTGGTGTAGGACAAGGAGAAAAAGAAATTGTTGATATTATTGGTTGGAGACTTGATGACGCTGTGAGGCTGATCAGGGGGCCAAAGAGCTCTAAAGTAAAACTAGAGTTAATACCAGCAAATGCAATAGACGAATCAGAGACAAAAATTATTGAAATCGAAAGAGGACTAGTAAAACTAGAAGATCAATCTGCACAGAAAAAAACTATTACTATTAATAAGGAAGGTAAAAATTACCTTATAGGGGTGATTACTTTACCGGCCTTTTATATGGATTTTGAAGCATATCAACGAAGAGAATATAATTTTAAGAGCAGTAGCAATGACGTTAAAAAACTTCTAATAGAGCTTAAAGAAGAGAAAATAGATGGCCTTATTCTTGATCTTAGAAATAACGGCGGGGGTTCTCTTTTTGAAGCTAATTCCTTAGCCCATTTATTTCTAGGAGCAGGTCAAATTGTACAAGTTAAAAATGCGTCAGGAAATATACAAGGCCTTGGTCAAAGAAGAGGCTTCCAATTTTATGATAAACCGTTAGCTGTGCTTGTTAATAAATTTAGTGCATCTGCCTCAGAAATTCTTGCTGGAGCAATACAAGACTATGAAAGAGGCATCATCATAGGTACTGAAACTTTTGGAAAGGGAACTGTTCAAAGGATGGAACCTTTAAGCAGAGGAAAACTTAAGTTCACGGAATCTAAATTCTATAGAGTAACTGGAAATAGTGTCCAAATTAATGGAGTAGTGCCTGATATTTTATTGCCTGATATTATTAATTCTGAAGAAATTGGAATGAAGACTCTAGAAAACCCTCTCATATATGACACAATTTCACCTGCTAAATTCAGGAGCTTTAAAAGAGTACCCTTCATAGATCAAGATTTAATCGAAGCTACAAGAAAAAGAGTGAATGCATCTCCTGTTTTTCAGTATATTGTAGGAGAGAAAATGTGGCGCACTCAACAAAAGGAAAAAAATCTTGTAAGTTTGAACTTAGACAAAAGAAAGAAATTAAAAAAAGATTTAGAAGAGGAATTTCTAAAAAGACAAAATGAATTAAGAGGAAAATTAGGACTAAGTATATTTAAAAATTACAAGTCATATTTAGACAGTGAAAAGGATGCAGATGAAGATTTAATAGATCCATATGAGGAAATCTTAAAAGAAGCTTCTAATATATTAGCTGATTCAATTGATTCATCATTCAAACCTATAGTTGCTTCAGTGAATAAATAATAATATTCTAAAATTATGAAAATAGTCTCATTCAATATTAATAGTATTAGAGCCAGGCCCCATCAAATACAATCTATAATCGATTTACATAATCCTGACGTGATTGGTTTACAAGAAACAAAAGTTCATGATGATGATTTCCCTCATGAAATGATAGAAGAGATGGGATATATCCCTTTAATACATGGTCAAAAAGGTCATTATGGGGTGGCAATACTTTCTAAAGATTTACCTATTAAATATGGCAAGGGTTTTGATTCCGATACTGAGGAATCACAAAAAAGACTTCTTTGGGCAACATTTAAGAAAAATAATCAAGAAATTACCATATTCAATGGTTACTTCCCGCAAGGGGAAGAAAGAAATCATCCTATTAAATTTCCTGCTAAAGAAAAATTCTATAAAGATCTTATTTCTCACCTTAAATCTCATCATAATTCTCAAGAAAATTTAATTGTCATGGGTGATCTAAATATTTCACCTCAAGATATTGATATAGGCATAGGCGAAAATAACAGAAAACGATGGTTGAGCTCTGGTAAATGTAGCTTTCTCCCTGAGGAAAGAGAGTGGTTATCTGATCTTATTAAATGGGGCCTCCATGACACTTACAGGACAATGAACCCTGATGAAAATAAAATATATAGTTGGTTTGATTACAGGAGCAGGGGATTTAAAGACGAACCAAAAAGAGGTCTCAGAATAGACCATATTTGGGCTACTGATAAACTCAATAATGCTTTACAAGATACTGGTATTGATTATGAAACTAGGTCAATGGAAAAACCTTCAGATCACGCACCAGTATGGTCAAGTTTTAATCTCTAACTTCTCTTATTTGAAAAAAAATTTATTAAGATTTCTGAGCATTCTTTTGCAAGAATCCCTCCTTCATATTTAACCTTATGATTTAAGTATCCTTCTTCTAGAAATCTTGCTTGACTTATGATGGCCCCCGACTTTTCATCAAAGGTTCCAAAATATAAATGATCTATGCGTGCATTAACTAAAAAAGCTGCACACATCATGCAGGGCTCTAAAGTTACATAGAGATTTACACCATTTAACCTATAGTTTTTTTGATGGTAGGCTGCTTGTTTAAGAGTACAAATCTCTGCATGAGCAGACGGATCTAAAGAGTTAATACATAAATTATGTCCTTTACCAATCACCTCCCCCTGAATTACAGCTATAGCACCCACGGGAACCTCTCCTAAAATTTCTGCTTTATTTGCTTCTTCTAAAGCAAGAAGCATCATATCTTCATGAAAGGTACTATCTTTCATAAGACTTTATTCATTTTGATGAGATTACAATTATTTTATTTAGTATCAAGCGCGATAGACGAAAGGTATTCTCCATAACCAGTATTCAAATGTTTCACTATCTGCATTTCCAGTATTTCTTTATCTATCCACCCATTGAGATAAGCTATTTCTTCTAAACAAGCAACCTTAAGTCCTTGTCTATGCTCAATGGTTTGAACAAATTTACTAGCATCTAATAATGAATCATGTGTTCCTGTATCCAACCAAGCAAACCCCCTGCCCAATACTTTGACTTTTAATTTCTTTCTATCTAAATACACCTTATTTAAATCTGTAATTTCTAATTCCCCTCTTCCTGAAGGTTTTATTGATTTAGCTATCTCGACTACATCATTATCATAAAAATAAAGACCAGTTATTGCAAAGTTTGACTTAGGGTCGGACGGTTTTTCTTCTATGTGAATTGCTTCGCCAGCATCATTAAAATCAATGACGCCAAAATCTTCTGGATTATTTACTCGATAACAAAATACCGTGGCACCCTCTTTTGATGAAACTGCTTCATGAAGAGACTCACTAAAGGATTGACCATAAAAAATATTATCTCCAAGGATTAAACAAACACTATCATTTCCTATAAACTCCTCACCTAAAATGAAAGCCTGAGCTAAGCCATCTGGAGATGGTTGAATTTTGTAAGATAGTTTTAAACCAAATTGGCTTCCATTTCCTAACAGTTTCTCATAACCATCAATATCTTGAGGAGAAGAAATAATTTGAATCTCTTGAATTCCAGCTAGCATCAAAACAGACAATGGATAATAGATCATTGGCTTGTCATATATTGGGAGCAATTGTTTTGATACTCCCAAGGTAATAGGTCTAAGCCTAGTCCCATTGCCTCCTGCTAATATTATTCCCTTCATAAATTTTCTCTCTTAATAGAATATATATTAAATCCCAAGCTATGTATTCTTATTCAAATCTTCCAAATACCAATTTACTGTTTTTTCTAAGCCTGATTTAAAAGTTTCAGAAGGCGACCAATTCAAATCTTTTTTTATTTTGCTGCAGTCTATAGCATACCGCAGATCATGCCCCGGCCTATCTTCAACAAAAGAAATTAAATCTTCATAATTCTTTAATGTGCCTGGTTTATTAGGTATCTTTCTTTCAATTATATCTAAAATCTGATGAACTACTTCGATATTTTTAAGCTCATTATCACCTCCCACATTATAACTTTCACCAATTACACCTTTGGTGAGAATTAGATATAAAGCTTTTGCATGGTCTTCAACATAAAGCCAATCTCTAACCTGTTGGCCATCGCCATAAACTGGAATAGCTTTTCCGCTTATAGCATTAGTTATCGTTAAAGGTATAAATTTTTCGGGATATTGAAATGGACCATAATTATTAGAACAATTAGATACAATTACAGGTAAATTAAAAGTTCTATGCCAAGACCTAACTAAATGGTCTGAGCTTGCTTTTGAAGCAGAATAAGGAGAACTAGGTTTATAATTAGAATCTTCAGTAAAAGGAGAGTCATGTTTTTTAAGATCTCCAAAGACTTCGTCCGTAGATATATGATGAAAAAGAAAATTCTCTTTTCGCGGTTTATTCAAACTCATCCAATAACTTCTTGAGACTTCCAAGAGATTATAAGTACCAATGATATTGGTTTGAATAAAATCTGAAGGACCATCAATGGATCTGTCAACATGAGATTCAGCTGCTAAATGCATTACCCTATCGGGCTGATAATCCTCAAAAATTTTTTCTAAAAAATTTTTATCACAAATATCCCCTTTTTTAAATGAATATCTCTCATTAACTTCTTCGAAGTTCAAAGAATCAAGATTAGCTGCGTAAGTCAAATTATCTAGATTTAAAACATGACTATCTGTCTTTCCAATAATATATCTGATTAAAGCAGATCCAATAAATCCAGCTCCTCCTGTTACTAATAACTTCATCATTAACTCTTTAAACTTCTATTACCTCAAAATAAGGTAATGGGAAAATTAATTTAGTTCCTTTTTTCATAAATTTAGGTGCTTTCTTAACTATATGATCTTTATAATTCCAAGCCGTAACTATGAAAGAATCTACTGGATCTAATGTATGTTGTTCTTCTGAAATAACAGGAATATTAAAAAATGGAAATATTTTACCTATCTTTGTAGGGGTAGTGTCAACGCAATATTCGAGATCAGAATTATCAAGCTCCAAAAAAGAGAATAAGGTAAAAGCCTTAGCAGTAGCTCCATAAGCACCAATTCTTTTTCCACCTGCTTGGTCTAGTCTTATTTCCTGTAGAACTTTATCTTTTAAAGAAGAAGCATTCTCATTAAAATGAGAAAATATCTTATCTTCTAAGAATAAGGAATCTTCCTTTTCAACATATTCTTCAACTATTGGCTCTATAGGCCTAGAGCCTTTCCTAGAAGCAATAAAAACTAAAGATCCTCCATGAAGATTAGTTTCTAAAAGACTGGTAATCTCCAAAGAATAAAAATCTAGTAAAGTTTGCATGGACTTAACTGAATAATAAAACATATGTTCATGATAAATTTGGTCTAGCTCACCATTTTCCAATGTTGGAATTGCGTATGCATTTTCAATAATAAATGATCCATTCTCAGAAAGAAGTGCGCAAACTCCTTCAAGCATCGGCTTAGGGAACTTATTATGAGCAAACATATGTCTTGCTATAACTAGATCTTGAGCCCCATAATCTTTAAGAATTTTTGAAGCAGTTTCAGGAGTAAAGAATTCAGCGATAGTTTTAACCCCTTCTCTATTGGCTATAGCAGCTATATTTTCTGCAGGATCTATACCTAAAACTGAAGCAACATTTGGCTCTAAAGATTTAAGGAAGAGACCAGTATTACTCCCTAATTCTAAACAATTTGTTCTATTGTCTACAATATTCCTTTCCTTTAAATAAGATATCAAGATTTCATAGTGTTGAAATTGAGAATCAGTATCTGGAGTCATATAAGAGTAATTCTTATAAAGATCCTCCTCATTTAAACAATTTCTTAACTGAAGAGAGCTACATGAATCACAAAAATCAACAATTAAAGGATAGAGTCTTGATTCTTCATCTAAAGAACTAATAAAATTATTAGCTGGCGGCGAAGAGCCTATATCTATAACTTCTCTTACTATTTTGTTGCAGATACGACAAGAGCTCTCTAAGATTTTAGTCATTTTTAAAATTTATTCAATTTTCGAGACATAAAAACAAGAACTATAAACAATTAGACTCTAAAATAGCTAAATATTTTGACTTAACTACATTTGTTGAATATTTTTCTACAACTTTTTTTCTTCCATATTGTCCTAATTCAATTCTTTTATCAGGATTTTTAATTAAAAAATTTAAAGCGTTTAGCCAGTCCTCATTTGTTTTAACTAATAGACCATCTTTCTGATTTTCTAAAATAATAGAACTTGTTCCATAATCCGAAGCAACCACTGGCAGGCCTATCGCCATATATTGCATAGCTTTTAGCCCTCCCTTACCTAAACCCCACTCATCAAAGAAGATAGGATAAATACCTATATCAATAGATTGTAAATCATCTATCTCATGATCCTTAGACCATTGAATAACCTCTAAATCTATCCCAGGTAATTTATAATCAAAATTACCAATTATCTTTAATTTAAAATCATGCATCTCTGACAAACTCATAAAAACTTCTTTTAAAGAATCAAGATAAGGTTTTGAACTAAAAGTTCCTGTCCAACCAATGACAACTTTTCTTTCCTTTTTAGAAGAATGCCTGGGTACAAAATAATCTGTATTTAAAGAACAGGGTATGTAATCCGAAGCATGCTTATAATTTAAATTTCTGCAATAATCTAGATGAAAAGGTGAGCTGATAATTACATGATCAGAATTCTTTATTAAATATTTAGTCTTTCTAGATCCTCCTTTTAATTTAGCAATTATCCAAGAAGTAAAAGAGGTCTTGTTAAAAGATAAATCTATATGAACAAAGTCATCAAAATCAAAGATTAAAGACTTAGACAACCCTCTCACAGCCCTTTCAAATAAAGTTCCAATCGGAGAAACCCACATAAAGACATAGACTAAATCATAATCTTTAATTCTAAATAAAATTTTAATTCTTTTTAGATAACCTCTAATAGTGCCGAGAAATTTCCTTGCATAATGTCCTTCTTGGTGAAGAATTGACCATAAATCCATATCAGAAAAATTTGATACCTCCACCTCAAAACCATTCTCTTGCCAATTTTCAATATATTGCTCGTACTTTAATCTTTGGCCTGCCGCAACTCCTTCTGGATAAGGACAAAGTACTAAAATCTTCTTCTTACTATCTATCAAGATGATTGTAAATTTGTTGATAAGACTGGACGCCCCTTTCAAGAGAAAAATTTTCTTCAGCTACTTTTCTGCATCTTCTTTTGATGTCAGGTTCTTTTGATAATTGCATTATTTCCTGCAAACCTTCTTGCAGAGATTCTCTGTTAAAATCTTTAATGGAAACGCCAACATTATTGGCTTCTAATATATCAGTCATATCACCTATACCATGATTTCCGAGACAAGGTACTCCTGATCCAAGAAATTCTCCTAATTTTGTAGGTGCAGAAGAAATTTTAGAATAAAAGGGTTTAATAAAGAATATACCTGCATCCATTTGTTGCATAAAATTAGCCACTTCATCCTGATTAGCTTCAATTAAGATAACATTTTTTTGATCTATATCTAGATCATCTAACTTCTTCTGAATTAAATCATGTTGCCCTTTATTTAAAATAAAAAATCTTGCTGAGGGATCTATTTTTTGGAGCATCTGATAACAAACTAAAGCTTCTTCAAAAGCATACCAAAGAGTAACTGAACCTACATGACCTAAAGTAAAAGGTTTATTAAGGCTTGACTCTTCTATCCCTTTTTCTTGGGGAAGATTAAATACCTTTAAATTTGCACAGGTTGTTATAACCTTAAATTCTTTATTTATGCTCTGTAAATAAGGAAAGGATTTAATCTCTTTTACTCCAGCTCGAGTTAAAGAAACAATTATATCTGCGTTTAAAAAGAAAGATTTTTCTAGAAACTTTGCTATTTTATACAACATACCTTTTTTTTTCCAAGAACCGCTATCAACTTTTTCATCAGGCCATAGCCCTCTCATATCAAAAATAAATTTCGTGCCCAATAATTTTTTTACAAATACTCCTATAAGAGCGGGGACATAACTTCGAACATGAATTATTGATATTTTATTTCTGTAAGAAATCATAAATGCCACTAAACACCCCAAAAATATATCAAAACCTGTAGCTAAGGCCGTTGGAGACTTGTGATAGTCCAGGCTCTTCCATTTTATTCCACAATCTAAACAATCTTGTCTCATGTTGATAATTCTTTCTTGGTCAAGAATATCTTTCTTCTTTTCGAAACTTAATAACCATATCTCATTATTCTTAGACAGTTCTTTCAAATAACTCCAAACTTGAGAATAGCCTAAAGGTTCAAGAATTCCGTCGTAAGAAATATAAAGAATCTTGGACATATTTTATGTTTTTATTTTTTCTTGTATGCGAGGCTAACCCAATGAGGTGTTTTATCTGAAAAAGATATTCTTTCAAACCCAGCCTCTTCAAGCATTATAGTAATGTCTTTTTTACTAAAACGTTGCTCTAATCTTGTGCCAAACCTATCTAATGCATCTGTCTTTAAAAAATAAAAAGGTTTGTTTCTGTAATCTGATAAAGGGAAATTATCAATATTGAATCCTATTTTTTCAAACAACATAGCAAATCTAGCAACCGGGAGATAAATTATCACAGCTATCATAAAGCATATAACCCGTTTAATAGTAAATGGCATTTTACAGACTGCACCTCTAATTAAATCAGTTAATTTCCATATTGTCTTAAACCACAAAGGTTTATTCTCAAAATTATAGTAAAGATAAAGTAAAAAAGGAGCTCCTATTTTGAGCAAAGACGCACACGACTTTATGCCTTCAGCTGTATTTGGTATATGATGCAAGACACCTAAACAATAGCCAAAATCTTGGGATGATTTTTCAATAGAAATGTTATCTGCTGAAGCTTGATAAAAGTCAATATTCTCTAGATGGGAAAGTCTTGTTTTAGCCACTTTAATTGCTTTTTTACTAGGCTCAATACAATTCAAATGTTTTACCTTAGGAGCTACAAATTTAGCCCATCTTCCACTTCCACAACCCATATCAAAACCTTTAACATCATCACCTAGATCCTTAAAGGGGAATATATCAAAGTACTGGTTAAATGCTTTCTTAATATCTTGATCGCTTAATGCAGATTGATCATAAGTTGACCACTCATTCCCAAAATCTTCTACAACTTTATCGTCAATGTTACTCATCTTTAATATTTAAATTTATGGTATATTAAAAAATTCTTCACTTTACGAGATAGACACATAACATACAACTCCTAAGTATTTTAAAGATTTTCAAAGACACTTTACATTTAATCTTAAAATTAACTTAAATCATAAAATGGCTTCATTAAAAGATCTTTAAAGGATGCATCTTCTAAAATTTGAATTATTTTCTGTGATGCTCCACCTTCTCCATATGGATTATCAGTCAATTCAAGACTTTTTTGAAATGATTCAGAATAAAGATTATCTATAGCTTTAATTATAGAATTCTTGTCAGGATTACAATCAATTATACTGGATGCCCTTAATCGACCATCCTGCCTATGACCTATATTGATTGTTCCTTTACAAAAAGAAGGAACTTCTGAAATCCCGCTTGAAGAATTTCCTACCACTCCATCTACTTGAGCTATGCATGATAAGTATCTTAAGTGCCCCAAAGAAGTGAAGGAATATGCATTATTATTTGATAATACAAAATCTTCGATCATTGAAAATAAAATACTGCTATCTGTGTCTGCATTGGGCATAGTAAAAATAAGTTGCGTATCTTTTAAAGAAGTTAAAGATTTCATTAATTCTTTCATCTGATCTTGAGAAGAATATTCTTCAAGCGTCACAGGGTGGAAAGTAATTAAAAGATTTTTTTCTTTAAATTTTAAACCTAATGAATCCTCCAATTCTTCTTTATCCATGAGTTGAAGTCTTTTTATACTATCTACACCTAAACCTCCAACCATAAAAACTTTATCCGGTAATTCGCCAAGTTGAATTACCCTTTTCTTATATTCTTCTGCAGCAACAAAGTGAAAGTGGGATATTTTAGTAATTGAATGCCTAATTGCTTCATCGATAGCACCTTCTGCCCTCTCACCTCCACTAATGTGAGCAATGGGTATTCTATTAAACATAGCGGCAATTGCGGAAGCAAAGATTTCAAACCTATCTCCGAGTATTAAAACTAGATCAGGTTTTAAATCTTGGTATGCACGAGAAATTTCTTTAAGAGCAATAGCAGTAGAGCTGGATAAACCTAAAGGGGTATCAGAAATTAAATTAATATCAATTTTATAATCTATTTTGAAACCATCTTTTTCAATATCTTTATATGTTAATCCAAATTTCTCTGATAAATGCATACCTGTAGCTATAATTTGGAGGTCAAATTCCTGAGATTGTTCTATTAATGATATCAAGTGAGACAAAAGACCATACTCAGCTCGAGTTCCAGTAACTACACATATTTTGCGTTTGGTCATGATTAAGAAATAATTTCCATAACTTTAATAATTAATTTCTTCTACTCTAATTTATTTTTTATTCTTTGTGAGGTGTTATTAAATATTTTTTTCCAGTTGCCTGTTTTGAGTAATCTAAAATACTCTCTTCATGAAGAGCTTCTTGTAAAGAAATTTCTTTGGAGTAATTACTTACAAAAGTTGTTTTTATTTCATCAGAGACCCTTTTTCTTAAAGCCTGAAATTTCTCAGGGCCTATCTTTCCTATAAAAGGCGTCAAAAGCCAACCACCTATTCCCCAAGACATGCCATAAGCTCTATTTAAAGTTGTTGGAGATCTATCTAACCCACCATATATGTATACCTGTTTATAAGTTGTTGAACCATAAATACTATGTTCTGCAGAATTTTTATTAGCCGCTATCTCCATAGCAGTTAAAACTTGGCCTGATAATTTTCCACCACCTATTGCGTCAAAAGCTAAAGTTGACTCAGAAGCAACTAATGCTTCTACTAGACTGGTCATAAAATCTTCATTACTAGAATTACAAACGAACTCGGCTCCTAAACTTCGTAATTTATCTTCTTGATCTGCAGTTCTCACTATATTAACTAGGGGTACTCCATCCATTTTACAAACCTTTACCAACATCTGCCCCAGATTAGACGCAGCTGCTGTATGCACTAGGCCTTTATGCCCTTCTGATTTCATTGTTTCCACCATACCTAAAGTTGTTAGTGGATTAACAAAACAAGAGGCAGCTTCTGAGGGAGAAGTTCCCTCATTCATAATTAAGCAACTAGAAGCAGGAACGCATCTGTATTGTGAATACATCGCTCCTCCAGCGACTCCAACAACTTTGCCTATTAAATCCTTAGCATTCTCACCAGCATCCTCAATAACCCCAGCGCCCTCATTACCTACCGGTAATGACTTTCCAAGTCTTGGTTGAACCATTCTCATAAGAGGTTCAGGAATATCAATCACAGCCACAATATTTTCTTTATGGCCTTCCACTTTGAGAGAATTGACGTCAGCTGGACCTAGTAAAAGTCCTAAATCAGACGGATTAATTGGAGTAGCTTCAACTCTAATTAACACTTCATTTTCTTTGGGTGTTGGCTTTTTCTCTTCAATTAAAGATAATTTAAGTTTTCCTTCATTAGTAACTTCAGATCTAATTTGTATTGAAATTCCTTCATTCATTTTTTTTCCTTTTTATTAAAATTCTATTCGTCAAAATCACTATCAATCAAGACAGCTATTAGGGTAGCTGGTTGTTTACCATTATTTCTCCATGCATGATTTGTTCCTCTCTGGACTACAACATCAAAAGGCTTAAGATCGACTTCATCTTCATCTAATATTAAAGTTATGTCCCCTTCTAGTAAAATAATATAATCAATAGTGCCAGTCTCGTGCATAGCATGATGCCTAGAAACATCCACCCTATGATGAGCAGCGCCGATTTGTTTAAATGCTTCTTCTGCTAATTCATTTAATATTTCATCAGATATATTATCTGGAGTGGGATTAATCTGAAAATACCTAAATTTTGTACAGCTTTTATCAGGTGAAAGAACTATATCAATATCTGCCTTATCACTTTTATCCATTCTATCTGTAACTTTGCTATCTGTATTCCATATTTCAAACAAGCCTCCCACCTCTTCGCCAATAGATCTTGATGGTGGTCCATCTATTAAAATAACAGACTTACCTTTCGAGTTATGCCCAGTTACTATTCTTCTCATAAAATATAAAAGACTAAATTAGTAAGTTTGATTTATCGAACACTAGTTTGACCTCCATCTACGGGTATTAGCTGTCCCGTAATGAAGTGAGATGCATCTGAAGCAAAAAAAACCATTACAGGACCAAGATCCTTTTCTGGATCTCCATATTTGCCCCCTATAAAAATATTTTTAAAATTTATCCATTCATTTGCAGCCTTTTGTTCTTCATTCAAAGAAGAAACTGCAGATCGAAACATTGGAGTATCAATAGCCGGCAGGATCGCATTAACCCTTACATTATCTTTTCCCCAACTTCCTGCTGCACTCCTAGTCCATGAATGCACAGCTCCTTTTGCAGCTGAATAAGCTACTGCCCCTGGTTCTGGTCTTTGCCCTGAAATAGATCCAAAGTTAATTATAGAGCCGCCACCTGATTCTTTCATATATCTATATGCTATCTGATTAGTCAACATAGTTCCCCTAACATTGACAGCAAACATATGATCCCAATCCTCAACTTTTACTTCAGCAGGATCAGATCCGCTTTGTATTGCAGCCGGATGAGCAAGTACATCTAGACCGCCTAAAGAATCTATTGCCTCAGCAAAAGATTCTTCTACGCTGTTTTTATCTGAAACATCTACTTTTAAAAATTTAGCTGAGCCAGGTCCTTGATTATTTGCAATTTTACAAACTGAAGATCCCATATCATCTAGAACATCCATCCCAAAAACATTTGCACCTGATTTCACATACATTTTTAAAGTCGCTTCCCCCATACCTCTTGAGGCGCCAGTTACGATAATTCGCTTACCTTCTAATTCCAATTAATCCTCCTTCTTAAAATAAATGATAAATTTAATTTATAGATTATATTGCAAAATATTATTTTCTTTCAATTTTGAAGAAAAAGCATAACTTAATGAAAAGATACTTATCACACTTATTAAAACTATAAACTTCTGCACCAAGGCGGCCTCTCTTAATGCTTGATTACTTTCCAAGGGACTGCCACTGAAAATTTGATAAAAAACATAAAAGAAGGTCGATAATAAATAAAATGAAGTTATATATGTATATTTATTAGGGACAGAACTCCTATACAAAACAATGACATAAAATATAGAACCCGGAATTAGCAGTCTAAATGCATTAATTGCAAAGTATATATGCATATCTCTATAAAGGTCATGAGGTGTTAATCCAATAGCAGCAAAGAATATAGTTCCTAAAAAGAAAAAAGCAGATCCTATTAAAGCTAAATTATGAGTTAAAGAATTTTCTTTAAATAATCTTGGAATAAATATAAAACTAATTCCTACTAATAAAAATAGAAACATTGCCATATTAAAAAAAAATGCTGAAATAAAATTAACCTCACCTGAATGAGATTTATAACCCCCTAAGTCACTTAAAAAGTTCAACGCTATTGAATAACCTTCTTGACTTGGATCAAGAATATTTCCTCCGGGATAAAAATAGCTTGCTACTACAACTGAAAATATAAAAAAAATAACTACAAAACGAAGAATTTTTACTGACCAAAATTTTAATATCATTTATAAAAACTATTTAATCTGAAAAGGATCTAAGATTTCCTGAGGTTTTTTTTCTAATGAATTCTCAAAAAGACAATGCTCCACAAGAACAGTATCAAAGAAGGCATGTAACTCTATTATTTTACTATCTTTTAAAGTAAAGATTTCACAGTAAGTTTGATTATATTCTTCTCCGTTCTTAGTGGGGCCTCCTCCTTCCATAAGACCAACTACCCTGTCACCTTCAGCCGCTATAATTTTCCATTTTTTTGAGAACTTAATCTTGCTAGGAACTAATTTCTCAATTAATTTTTGACCTATCATGTTATGACAGCAAGCTTCTTTCCCATAGAGCCTTCCTGAAACAGGAGTACTACCGACCATATTGTAAATAACATTTTCGTGATGCATATCAAAGATAGTCTCAAAATCTCCATCTGCCAGGGCTAAGTACCATTTCTCTATTAATTTCTTATTTTCTTCAATACTCATACAACTTTAATTTACAAATAATATAAAAATACAGAAAGGTTTAGAACTCTTTAAGCGCAAGGCTTATTTCAATTTTGACTTTAAAGTTGAAAGAAAATCAACTCTACTCTTTTCGTCATACCAGTCAGGGAATAGACAATCTTCTTTTTTATATGGACCAGGAACTGACTCTAAATGGACTGAAAATTCTGACATTGTTAAGTCCATATGAATAATTCCAGGTGGAATGCGACAAAATAAATTTGAGGAATTTCCAAGAATTACATAATCTTTTAACTGCCCTGTCTCTTCAAATATGCAAAGTGCAATTTCTCCTTGCATAACTAAAAATGATTTTTCTATTGTAAGTTGCTTCTTTGGAGGAAAAAAATTCTCTTGGGTTTGATATATTAACATTTCATGCATTTTAGAATCAGAACTAGGGTGCATACATACTCTAGAATTAGTTTTTCTATTCCGCCCAATTTCTATTATGTCTGAGATCAACTCATTGGAGAAAAAATTTGGTTCATTTTTAACAAAAAAGGAAGTGCTCTTTGCCTTACTGTCCTCTCTAAGAGAATCATTGTCTAATCTTATTTGCTTCATTGAGTCCAATTAAAATTGATTGGATTAAAAATAATTATTAATTTTTTACAAACTTAAATAACTTAAGTAAAAAGTACTATACAAGAAAATAAGAAACTTTATACAAAAAAAACAATTAAGATTTCTCTAAATTAATATATCGGTTTTTAATGAAAACTTCCGTATCTGTAAAAGTAAAATTCAATGATTTAGAAATTTTTGAGGAATCCAAAGATACATCAAGAGGCCTTTTCTCAGGTAAATTAAAATCATTTATACCGCAAAGATGAATCTCCGGTTTTATTTCTAAAGCTAGGCATAAGACCTCTAAAAGCATGTCTCTTCTAAACTTTTTTCCGCATGAAACATGATAGAGACCGGTAATATTATTTACTATCACAAGATGAATAATTCGTATTACATCTTGAACATATACAGGTGAAAAATATTGATCATTTGCACAATATATCTTTTTATTCTTATTTAAAGCCTTCATCCAGTTACTAAAAAGAGTGCCGTCATGTTCAGAATCACCGTAGATCTTAGCTAGTCGTAAAATACAACATTTCTCAATGCCTTTAAGGTAATTCTCTACTTCTAATTTTTGTTGTCCGTACAAGAGAATAGGATTAGCTTTATCGGTTTCTTTATAGAGTCCGCCTAGTCCATCAAAAACAAATTCTGATGAAGTAAAAATGATAAAAATATTTTTAAAAACTAAAAAATCAATTATTTTTTTAATAGATACAATATTAATGAGGTTTGAAAGTTCGGAATTCCTATAACAGCTGTCTGGATCAGTATCACCAACTAAGATAAGTGCATGACTGAAATCATTCCAATTTACTTCTAATTTTGATATGTCTTCTAAAGTGCTATCGAAGGATATGGAAGAGTTAACTTTATTATTGTTATAAGTTCCAAGAACTTCTCCAAATGAATACTCTTTTAAGAAAAGATTACCTAAAAAACTTGAAGCCCCTAATACTAGTATTTTTTTCTTTTCCAATTTATTCCTCAATATGATTTATTTAATAACTAGCTAATTCTAAAATTTCTAAAATATCTTGCTCAGATTTAATGGGTTTAGGATTTGATAGGACGGTAGGATGTTTCAATCCATATTCTGCAATTTTTTGCCAATGCTCTTCTAAAACTCCAACTTCTCCTAAATTCTTTGGTAATTCCAAATCTGATATCAATTCAGCTACAGCTTGAGAAGCAGATAAGTCAGGTTTTCCGAGAGCTTTAGATATAAGATCTTGTTTCTCTAAATTTTCTGATTCGTTCCATTTTAAGACCGCGGGCAATAAAACACACGATGTATAGCCATGAGGGATGGAACAGATAGATCCCAGAAGGTAACCTAGTCCATGACTAGCTCCCATTGAAACATTCCCTAGATTCTTAGCAATCATCCATACAGCTTTTTGTGCTCTTGATCTGGACTCTAAATCATTCCTATCCTTAAAGGTTCCCCTTAAGGATGCTGCAAATTCTCCTAATGAATGAAGGGCCATAGGGTAAATTAAAGGATTAGTAGAAGATGAACAAAGCCCTTCTATAGCATGATCTACAGACCTTATTGCTGTAGATAACCAAAGCCAGTCGGGGGTATGAAGAGTTATCTCAGGATCTAGAATTACTACTTTAGGGCATAGATCTTTACCTAAATATCTTTCTTTAAGTTGCTTCTTGGTGTCTAAGGCGCCACCCATATTAGAATATTCTCCTCCCGAAAGAGTTGTTGGAATAGCTATTTGCCTTATTTTTGAATTCTTATTTTGGAATTTATTAGCTATTTTCTTTAGCTCCTCCTCGGAATTGATGTTTAAAGAGTGACATAATTGCACGACTTTAACCGTATCAATTGGAGTTCCTCCGCCGATTGTTAATATAATATCAGGATTCATAGATCTAACTTCTTGAGCACATTCTATGACATTATCTATGGGTGAATGTTCAAGGCATTTGCTGAAAACCCCTACTAACTTAGACCCTAAGACATTAGATACCTTTTCAATCTCATCAGTATTTTTTTTCAAGGATGAGGAGCAGACTATAAATACTTTATTATAATTTAATCTGCCTACTTCACTTAAAATAGCCTTGGAAGAAGATGTATCCCAAATTACCCTGTCTAAAGGTGAATAAGAATATGAGTTATTAATTTCTTGGTTCAATGGTTCCACCAAATACTGCTGAAGAAATCTCCTAAGAATAAGCAAACAGATTTCATGTTAAATATTTAATTTTAAAATTTAGGTGTTAAGAAGAATTATTAAGTTTCTATAGCCTTCTTAAAACTAGGGCGATCTAAAATCCTTTGAACATAATTCTTAATATTAACCATCTCATCAGGGACGCAACCTAAGTTATTGCTCATGTAACATGCATGACCTAGCATGATATCAGCTCCAGAAAAATTGCCTATCAGGTAATTCTTCCCTTCTAGAGATTTGTTTATTGGTTCTAAAGCCTTGGTTAGTAACCTTTGTGCCTGTCCAAGTACTACCTCATCTCTCCTATCTTCTGGTAGTAATATGGTCTGGACAACTATTGTATTCATTGGTGGCATAACCATACCTTCACAATAATGAAACCATTGGAGATATTCTGGAAATTCAGAAGTTTCAACGGCTGGCTTTAAACCTCCATTTTTATGTTTTTCAAGTATATAATCAACAATTGCTCCTGATTCCCATATTTGTATATCTCCATCATCTAAAACTGGTACTCTTCCCAAGGGATGTCTTGCGCGATGTTCATCTGATTTTAAATCTTTAGGATGAAAAGCCATTTTGTTAAGTTCATAGGGCAAATCTAACTCCTCTAAAAGCCACAATACTCTCCCAGCTCTAGAATTTGGTGCGAAATGAAGTTTTAACATATCTATCTCCTTTTTATATACTTTTTGGGAACTAAAATCCTATAAATTTATTTTTCAGCCTCTTCCGCTGCATTATCCATTTGTTGAGCTAAGTTATCTGGTACTTTATTATTTAAAACAACTCCATATAAAACTATTAGCAATGCGACTAGAAATAATCCATAAATTATATTCAATTTATTACTCAAATATCCCAATAAACTAGAGTAATTAAAAAATAAATGAAAAATAACAGCAAGAATTAAAATTAATCCAAATAGTTTATGCACAGGATGCATTTGTATAGTAAAAGAAGGTTTCTCTATAACAAACATCATTAAACCACTTGTAGACATAGCCACAAAAGAAACTGCGAGAGTTATAGCTGTAATTTTCCTAAGCATTTACATATTTAAAAGTTCTATCCAAAATTGGTCAACAATAATTCTCAAAATCTAGTTAGTTCGCTCTTCTTAAAAAAGGTAAGGATGCTAAATTAAAAAAAGTATAACTTAATAAACCAAGGATAATTAAAAAATTAACATCGAAATAGTATAAGAAAGTGGCCAAAACAATTAAGCCTATCAACCTATAAATTTCAGTGCCTATGGCTGGTTTAGAGTCTAACCATCTAGAAACACAGAACATAGTAAAGATCATCATTCCTAATGCAATGATGCCTTGAATATAATTTAGATTTCCGCTTTCTAAAAATAATAATCCGACACTTGATATGGCTATTAGCTGAATAAATGCATAAGCATTTATCAAAGTATTAGTCTTAGGATTGTATTTATTAAAATCTGAGGAAATAAACTCTTCTTTAAAAGATTCCCCTAATGGCATTCCTGGAGACCAACCAGTTTTGGCCAATAATACATAACATTTTTCTTTCCAAGTCTCTGAATACCAAATATCTTTAATAATTTTTCTATATATATGTAAATTAGCCGTTATTGGGTTAAAAGTATTTATTGGACTTCTTATGCCATAAAGACATGGCTTATTTTCTAATTCTTCTTGAAAAGTCCCAAAGATGCGATCCCAGATAATAAAAACACCCCCATAATTTTTATCAATATACTCATCATTTTGTGCATGATGTACTCTATGATTAGAAGGGGAAATAAATACTAGTTCATACCATCCCAGTTTGGGAATATGCTCTGTGTGTACCCAGAATTGGTATATTAAATTAATCGATGCTACAGATATAAAAATATAAGAAGGAATGCCAATTAAAAAGAGAGGAATATAAAAGACCCAAGTAAACAGAAAACCCGTTCCTGTTTGCCTTAGAGCAGTAGATAAATTGTAATCTTCGCTCTGATGATGTGCTACATGTGATGCCCAAAATATCTGGCGCTCATGACTCACCCTGTGAAACCAATAATAAAAAAAATCATAAATTAAAAAAGCAAATATCCAAGTAAATACTGAACTGCCATTCCATCTCCAAAGACTATATTCTTGCTCAATCCAATAAAAGAAATATCCTCCTATGCTAATTCCAAGGACCTTACTAGTTGTGCGAAGAGAGCCCATAAAAAGACTACTTATACTGTCGTTACAACGGTAAGTATTCTTTTTAACTATCCATCCATAAATACTTTCTACTATGATAGCTAGTAAAAAGAATGGCACAGCTAAAGGGACATAATCCATAAATATTCAGTTTACTTTGATACTTTTAAAAGCTTCTAGTGCTTTTTCTCTAGACTCTTTCAAATCAACTATAGGCTCTGGATAATCTTTACCTAAAACAATATTAGCTTCTTCTAGAATATCCTTAGGTGCTTCCCATGGATTAAATAAAAACTCAATTGGCATGGCTTCTAGCTCAGGAATATATTTCTTTGTATACTCTCCTTCTGCATCAAATTTTAGTCCTTGTGTTACAGGATTAAAGATACGGAAATAAGGAGCAGCGTCAGCTCCGCATCCTCCAATCCATTGCCAACTAGCACTATTACTTGCTAAGTCAGCATCTATTAAACAATCCCAAAACCATCTCTCACCTTCATGCCAATGCAATAATAAATTCTTTACTAAAAAAGAACCTACAACCATTCTAATACGATTATGCATATATCCAGTTTTCCAAAGTTCTCGCATCCCTGCATCTACTATAGGATAGCCAGTTAAACCTTTTTTCCATCTATTTATAAATTCCCCATTAGCTGTCCATGGAAAGTTATCAAACTTCTTTTGTAAATTTTCTGTAGGAAGTTTTGGAAAATGGTAAAGAAGATTATATGAAAATTCTCTCCAACCCAATTCGCTTAAGAAATGGTTTAGACTATCTTCAATCCCATGCTTAGATTCTTGAGATCTAGCATCATACCAAATTTGGTTGGGTGATACTTCTCCAAAGTGAAGATGCGGGGATAATTGAGAAACATTTTTCTTTGAAGGAAAATTTCTACCTTCTTTGTATTCTGAAAGACCTTCAGAAATAAAAGTATTAATTTTATTTTTTGCACCCTTTTCACCTGGCTCCCAAAGCTTTTCCATATCTTGATACCATTTTATTTTTGGCAATAAGTCTAAATCATCTATCGTGATCTGATTATCTTTATCTGCAACTAAAGAATCTATGGATGCGCATGGTAATGGAGTCCTAGGAACTTTAGCATAGAGACAGCCTTTCTTATAAAAAGGCGTAAAAACCTTATAAGGACTTCCATCTTTTTTTAATATTTTCCATGGCTCCCAAAGAAGAGATCCATTAAAAGTTCTTACCAAAACATCTTGCTGCTCAAGAATATGCTTTAGTTCTGCATCCCTTTTTATCCTCCAAGGTTCATAACATCTATTCCAAAAAATCTCTTTCACATGATATTTTGAAATTAACTCATTCAATATTATTTGAGGATTACCTTTATAAAATTCTAAGTTATTGCTTAAGCTTAAATTAAGATTAGTTAAAGATTTATAAAGCCACCACCTGCTAGCTGAACCCATTTTATGATCTCCAGAATTCACATCATCTAAAATATATATTGGAAGAACCCTTCCAGATTGCACAGCAGAAAAAAGTGCAGGATTATCTAACAATCTAAGATCCTGTCTAAACCAATGAATTGAAACCTGATTGTTTGATGTCTTCATTTAAAAATTAAATCCGTTACCTGTAATAACAGGGACGTTTGTCCAGAAATTATTTGGGTCACGATACCAACCTCCGGCAGCAAGAGCTCCTCCATCTAAATTAATTGTTGTCCCTGTAACCCAAGCTGATAATTCAGAAGCTAAAAAAAGGGCACAGCCAGCTGCATCTGATGGTTTTCCAAATCTCTCCAAGGGAATCCAGCGCTTTTCATGATCTTGGTGTTCCTCAGCAACTAATTGTGAAGGACTTACTTGAGCTGTTTCAGTTGTTTCAGGAGCTATCGCATTAACCCGTATTTTACTAGGAGCGAGTTCAACAGCTAAACTCTTAGTGAATCCAGTGATTGCATGCTTGAAACTGCAATAAACTGTTGCCATTGGTATTCCTCTAAAAGCTTCTATAGAAGAGATATTTATAATGCTTGCACCTAGCCCACCATGCTTCTTTAACAATGGGATTGCTGACCTTGTAACAAAAAACATAGATTTAAGATTAGTGGCATAAAGTGCATCAATTTCTTCATCAGTAAACATTGTGAAAGGTTTTGTTAGTCCCAAGAAATCTCCGACATTGTTAACTAAGACATCTAGCTTCTTATATCGAGTTTCAACCTCTTTTAACAATTCTTTTACTGCTTTTGCATCTCTAACATCAGTATTAGACACTAAGGCATCTACTCCTTTATTCTTGAAATTTATTTCAATATCCTGGCATCTGTCTTTATCTAATTCGGCTACGATTAACTTTGCACCTAACTCACTAAATGTTTCTGAAATTGAACGTCCGATTCCTGCACCACCTCCAGTTACTAAAACAACCTTATTAGCAAAATCTATTCCTTTCATAATCTCCTCTTAAACTTAATTAGGTTTTAAATATTAATCAATGATAATTCATCTATGAAGATAATCTATAACAGGATTATTTCCCCTGGCAATGGCGTGCTGAAAAAATCTTCTGAAAGATTTAAATTTTCTCTCTCAAGTTTAAGCAATTCACTTGGCTCTAAAACATCTTCGTCAGTTAAGATAAAAGTGCCCCAATGCATCCCAAAGGATCTAGGGACTCCTAAATCTTTAGCTATTTTAATTGCTTCAGATGGATTGACATGACTAAAACTCATAAACCACTGAGGGTCATAAGCTCCAATTGGAATCATAGCAATATCAGGAGAACCTAATTTATTTCGAGTTTCTTTAAAATCTTGAGAATATCCTGTATCTCCAGCATGGTACAAACTACGCTCCAAGGACTTCATAAACCATCCACCCCAAAGGCTTTTATTTCTGTCTCTAATACCTCTAGAAGACCAGTGCTGGACAGGCGTAAAAATAAATTCAGTACCCTTAACTTCAGTTTTCTCCCACCAAAGAAATTCTTGAATATTCTTTATTCCTTTTTTAGTGAGCAATTTTTTATCTCCCTTAGGAACTAAAAAAACAACATCTGGGTTTAGCCTAAAAAGCTTTTTTAAGCTTGCTATGTCTAGATGGTCATAATGATTATGACTGACTGTAATCACATCTATCTTTGGCAATTCTTCTAATGAAATTGCTGGCGGTATTAAACGTTTTGGTCCTGCAAACCTTATTGGGGATGCTCGCTTTGAAAAAACTGGATCAGTAAGTATATTTATGCCTCCTGAATTGAGGAGAAACGTAGCATGTCCTATCCAAACAGCATAATCCTTAGAGCTCTCATCTAAAGATTTCCATTCTTGAGAGGTTTCTATTTTTACTCTTTTAGGGTTTTTACCGGAGAAAGTCCATTTAATAAAATCTTGAAAAGATTTATCATGTGCAACATTATTAGTATTTACAAAGGCATTACTTGCCATTAAAAGATTGGATATAAATAGAATACCTACTAGAAATTTTTTCATTTATCGAAATAAATTTTGTAAAGTTTGTATTTCTATTGAGGTAAGTTTCTTATCTTTCTCAGCATCAAGACACTCATATAACTCTTTTCTATTTTTTACTCCCAGGATCACTGAAGAAAGACCTTCAATACTCAATGCATATCTGTGTGCTAATTTAGCTGGAGTTTCATTCCATTCTTTAGAAATATCTCTAAAGGGTTGAGCTTTTAGATAATCATCAAAATCTAATTGATCATATCCTGATTCATGAGGATCTCTATCCATTGATGTGGTTAGTGCACCTGCCTGGACTGCTCTAATTGCCAAAGTAGGTATTTCATTCTTGCAGGCTTCTTTAAATATACGACTAGGGTTGTATGCTTCATCTGCATAACCTATGGCGCCGGCCGAATTAAGTGGATTTATCACACACTGTATAGCCTCTGGAGGCACTTCAAAGTTTATAGCCTGAATTAGTGCCTTATTTTGTCCAATTCCTCCAATTCCCCAACTTCCAACCTTCCCCTCTTTCTTAAGTTTTTCAAGTGCAGGTATTACAGCATTATAATAAGAGCTTAGAGTAGTGGAGTTATGATCTCGAAATTCATTATTAGCAAAAAGTACGAAATCGTCTTCTATTAACTGTGAGTGAAGCAAAAATAAATCTACTCTTTGCATGTTCATCTCATCAAGACTTCGTGTTAATGATTTATTAAAATAATCATAAACTTGATTATCTGGAAGTCTCCCTAATCTGCATTTTGTTGTAAAAAAAACATTGTCTATAGATCTTCCTTTGAAGACTTCTCCAATTACCCTCTCAGCTTCCCCTTTTCCGTACATTGGCGCAACATCAAAATGAGTTATTCCATTTTCAATTGCAGAGTTCACTGTCTCTATAGCTTCTTTTCTAGTAGTTTCACCCCAAATCTGGCCGAGTCCACCTCCGCCTAGCGAAAGAGAACTTATCTCTCCGAATGGTTTAAATTTTCTTTTTTCCATTTATGTATCAAACACAACTATGGAAGTAAACCCATAGATTCTAATTGCTTAGCAGACTCTATAGCTGAATCCTCAGCAGATATATATTTCCAGTTAAATATATCTTGAGCTTTTTTACTATTATAATGAATTTGTCTTCCTAATGATGGAACCATACCACCAAGCTGCTTAATAAAAATAGACATAATTTTAACTAGAAAATTAGGAAGTTCCTTAGTAGGAGATTTTTTAAACCCTGCCTCCTTTAGTACTTTTCCTACCTCTACAAAGAACATTTCTTTTTCACAAATAATAATTCTTTGCCCATTTGTTTGATCTGATGTCATGGAAAAAATATGAGCTTTAGCTACATCTCTAACATCCACGAATCCTAAATGAATTTTAGGACAAGCCGGCATAGTTCCGCTAACGAGCTGTAAAAGAAGAGAATTAGAAGTGCCAATATCATCTGTAAGCATAGGACCAGTTACTGCCACCGGATTCATCACTGAAAGTTCAAACTTTTCTTCAGATGAAAGATTGTCCATAAAATCCCATGCAGCTTTCTCTGCCAGAGTTTTGCTTTTTGCATAAGCACTAATTGACCCTTTGGTTTTAGACCAATCACTTTCATCAAATTCCTTTTTCTCTTCATGGCCATATCCAATAGCCGCAGCAGAAGAAGTTAGCACAACTTTATCTATTTTATTATCCCTACAAGCCTTAAGGACTCTTAGTGTACCCTCAACAGCGGGTTTAATTAATTCACCCTCGTCTTCAGGAACTTCCAATACAAAAGGTGAAGCTACATGTAAGACATATTTACAACCATTAACAGCTTCATCCCAACCTTGATCTATTAAAAGATCTGCTATAACTATTTCAAGGTTTTCAGAATTTGAAGAATATTTCTTCATAGATTTCATAACTTCTTCTTTTCTGCTTTCTGATCTAATTGTTGTTCTTACAAAATACCCCTGATCTAAAAGTTGTTGTATGCAATGCAGACCAATAAAACCTGTTCCACCAGTAACTAGTACTTTGTCCATTTCTTCCCCTTATATTTAGATTTTCGCAGCAATATATAGTTAGAGTTCAATAGAAGTCAAATAATTATAATAAAAAGATATCCATCAAAAAGCTAATTAAGGATCCAATTATAAAAATATAGATTGGCGGCATGCTGATATATAAACCTAGAATCCTTTTTTCTGCTTCTTGATAATACCCTAAAGCATAAGACAACCTTCCAATTGGCCAAAATATCCCTATGACTGAAGCCCAAATTGGGTCCACTGAAAATGCAAATAACCATAATCCTGGGAGAAAGATGGCTAAATGTTCAAGAGTATTCTGATGAGCTCTTACAATCCTTAGATATTCATCTGGACCTTCATGTAAAGGAGCAGATATCTCAAACTTCTTTCGGGAAGTACCCGATTTTAATAAAGTAAAATAATAAACTAATAAAGCTATACAGCTTAAAATTCCCGGATAGATATAATCTCCCATTAGATTTTCCTACATTAAATAAACACAGTGTAATTCTTTACTATTTAAGGAAAGATCACCAGAGAATTTATAAAATAAATTTTTAATAACGAGATAAAAAAAGAGGATCATAGATCCTCTTTTTAATAATTGCTATTATTTAACCATAAGCACTCTGTTTATCGTCTATAGCAGCAGCCCAAATAACCAATCCGAATAGAATTTTATTAACAAAATCTGCAAGGTTATATACTAAATTTAAAGAGCTAGCATCAACAGTTCCTAAAAGATATCCAAAAACATATCCCGCCGGATAAATAGCCCAACCAACTACTATGATCCACATCATAGTGTTATAAGTAGTTTGAACAGATGGGCTTGTTGTACTTACAGCTGATCTTCCTTCTCCCATCCATAACGTATAGATAAGATAAATCCAGAATAAACTAGCAATAATAAATGCTGGAAGAGCTGACATTAGTCCTGCTTCTCCCATGTACCCAAAAATTAGCATTGCTAATGATCCCACAAACAATTTCCAGAATAGAGAGGCTGCAACATCCGTAACAGCTTTTAATATTAGATAAAACTCCACCATTAATAAAGGGACAGTTAAAAGCCAATCAATATATCTAAATACCGTCGGCGTCTCTCCAGTATCGATCCAAACTCCACGCATATATAGGTAATGCCAAAAAGCTATACCAGTTACAAGGCCTGCAATCGTAAGAGACGTTTTCCATTTATCACCAACATTATCTCTCTCAATAAAAAAGAAAACGGTAGAAGCCAAAAGTGCAGCTGTAACCAGCCAAAATGATACGCCAACATAATCGCTAGCATTTAAATCTCCTCCAGAAGCAGCAAATAAAGGGCCTGCAACTAAACTTGATAATATTAGAAATAATTTCATATCTTGCTCCAAAGTTAAATTTGTTAACTTAATAATTAAATTAATAATAAAACTGAGCGTCCGAATCATCAATCTCCAATATCGTGTCCGATAATATCGTCCAATTCAGCAAGACAGTAGAACAAAATTAACTCTTTTTTAGTGTTCTGACAATAATTTTTTCTTTTTAAAAAAATTTTCTGTACATAAAATACAGTATTAAAGGTAAAAAAACTGCGCCGAGAAAAGCTAAAGAAGCTGAATTTGAAGCTAATGCAGCTGCACCTAAACCTGAAAAAACTATAGCCACACCTATATTTGTTACTCCTACAACAAAACAAAATTTAGTAAAAGGCACCTTACTAACTCCCGCAGCTAAAGTTATAATTTCAGCTACAGCAGGTATTGGTCTGGATATGATTAAACCAAAAGTACTAAATTCTTTCGATAATCCCTCTGACTTTAATAAATTATTTTTGCCTATCAGTTTTATAACTAACGGTCTGGCCGCAAAACGTCCAATCAGATAGCCAAAAATAGCGCCAAGATTTAGACCTATCCAAACTACAAAAGAAGCTAAAGTCCAGCCTAAAGTTGCTCCAGCTAGTGTATTTGTTAGTCCATTTGGGACTGGTAAAAAGACATCTGCGGTAAGAGCAAAAATAACTACTAGAGAGATTAAAAAATAGTTGTCTTTAGACCAAAGTAAGACTTTTTCTCCATATTGCGCAAGAGGACTCTCTAATAAAACCATAGGAATAATTAAAGAACTGAACATCACTATTCCGATAGTTAGCCATTTTATACCAATTGATATTTTCATAGAAATTAATCATCAGGCAAAGCATAGGCAATCAAATAATCACCCATTGGTTCTTTAAAAGCAGGATTAAGGTGACCTCCTGCAGTAATAATTACATACTGTTTTTGGTTTTTACCTGCTCTGTAAGTCATTGGATTTGCATGACCACCAGTGGGCAATTTCGTTTTCCATAACTCTTTTCCAGTATCTGTATCAAAAGCTCTAAAATAAGAATCCGTAGTAGAAGCAATGAATGTTAAACCACTGGATGTTAAAGCAGCTCCACCAATATTTGGAGGTCCTTTTAATTTTGATATCGGCCAAGGTGCTAATCCTTCTAAATTTCCAAAAGGACGCTCCCATACTAAATCTCCAGTATTAAAATTAATTGCACTAAGCTTTCCCCAAGGTCGTGGAGCGCAAGGTACCCCTAATGGTGACAGAAGAGGAGTTATGGAAACACAATATGGAGTTCCAGCCTGAATACCAGCATTAGGATAATCTTTGCAATCTTTTCGCGGAATCAATTTAAGATTAGATGCTACTAATCTTGTATTAAGAATAATAAGTTTACGCTCTGGATCTATGGCCGGAGTATCCCAATTATTTCCTCCATAATCACTTGGATAAAATAAACTTCCCTGAAGAGATGGAGGAGTATAAATTCCTTCATTTAACAAAGAAGAGATTTGTTTTTTGCACGATCCTTTATCCAAGAATGTAAAGCCAAAAGCATCATTAGCTTCGAGGGTTAATGGATGTAAAGGCTCTGGAATTGTAGGAAAAGGTTGCGTTAGAGAAAGGTATTCTCCTTCAACAAAACCGCTTTGAGGAACTGGCCTTTCTTCAACAGGAAATAAGGGGATGCCTGTTTCTCTGTTTAATAAAAAAAGTAATCCCATTTTAGTTGGTTGCGCTAATGCTGGAATAATCTTTCCATCTCTTTCAAAATTAAAAAGTGTTGGTTGTGCTGGAGTATCAAAATCCCAAATATCGTGATGAACCATTTGATAATGCCAAACAAGTTCACCATTAGTTGCATTTAAAGCGACAACAGAACTAGAAAAGAAATCTAAATTCTCACGCATTCCTCCAAAAAAATCTGTTGAAGTATTGCCAGTGGGTAAGAAGATTAGATCCCTATCTTTATCAACAGAAATGATAGACCATACGTTAGGAGTCCCTCTTATGAATAAGGGCTTACCTTGCTCGTCAAAAGTAGATTTTGTGCCTGGAGGTATTGCATTCCAATACCAAAGAAGTTCTCCAGTTACTACATGGTAGGCTCTCACCACACCGCTTGGCATGTTATTATGAATTCGATCTAAAACATTAGCTCCTACAATAATCTTATTACCAATTATAGCTGGTGGCGAAGTAACCGAATACTCCCCTGCAGATACTTGACCAAGCCCTTCCTTTAAATCTACCTGACCATTTTTACCAAAATCTTCACAAGGTTTTCCATTTTCTGCATCAACAACAATAATACGACCATCTAAAGTTCCCATAACAATTCGATGGTCACAAATATTTCCTTTAGATTCTTTAGATTGCCAACTACTAACTCCTCGACAATTAACTACAACTATTTTACTAACATCTACTTTAGGGTTGAAACTCCATTTTTCCTTTCCAGTTGCAGGATCAAGAGCAATCATTCTATTCAAAGTAGTACAGGCAAAGAGAGTATCTTCAACTAATATAGGGGTAACTCCCCAGTAACTTGGGAGTCCACCATCTGAAGCTTTCTTAAAATCACCGGATCTATATTCCCATGCCTTTTCCAACATACGAACATTTTCTTTAGTCACTTGATTGGCAATACTAAAATGACCACCTCCTGAACTAGATCCATAAGATTTCCAATCAGTTACAGGGCCAGAATAATCTATCTTTAATATTTCTTTACCTTCCAATGATAATGAAAAAATGAAAGAGAAAAATACTAACTTAGTTAATATGTTTAATTTTTTTATACTCATAGGTAATGTCAATTTTTTTAGAATTCGATTACCATTCTACCTCTTGTCCCACCTGCTTCTAGCCTTTCATGTGCCTCAGAAGCATTGTTACTAGAGACTGAATCAGCGACTCTCAGAGTAAGAATACCATCTTCTGCTTGTTGTCTGAGGGTATCTAGAAGATCGATTCTACAATCATATGTGGTAACCCAAGTGGCTGTAAATTCTATATCTCTTTGTGGCTTGCCTTGAAAACCTCTAACAGATGTAAAAGAACCTCCATCCTTTACTGCATCAATAGCTAGCTCGTTTAGTAAAGCTCCATCAGCTATCCCATCAACGCCATTTGGAAATTCTTGTCTTATTTTTTCTGCATAACCTTCTCCTCTAGGAATTATAAGATCTACTCCGAGGGACTTAAGAAGCTCTTCATCTGACTCACTAGAATCAGCAATTACTATCAATCCATCTGCCTTAGCAAGCTCAACAACATAACCCCCATAAGCTCCTGGACTGCCAGTAACAGCAAGTACCTGCCCCTCCTTAAGGCTAAGTAAGTCCAAAGATAATCTTGCAGTTAAAGCATTCATAGGAAGCGTACAAGCTTCTATATAAGTAGTATCTTTAGGAGCTCTAACTACTGCGTTCTGGTCTAAGATTATTTGCTCTCGGTAAGCTCCATAATTACCTCTTGGTACAACCATAGCCATTACTTTGTCACCAACTTTAATATCGGTCTCAACCCCCTCTCCAATTTGATCTACTATTCCTGCTGCATCCATTCCCGGAACATAAGGAGGTGGGTTTTTCTTTTGTAACTCTGCTAACATTCCATTTCGAACAACAATATCCGTGGGATTAACTGCTGCTGCATAATTACGAATTCTCATTTGCCCAGGACCTGCTTTCACCTCTGGCACTTCAATAACCTCTAGCACCTCAGGCCCTCCATGTTCCATAATTCCTACAGCTTTCATATTTTAGTCCTCATTTTTTAAATATAACAAAACATCCATCTAAGAATTTTATGATTTTTCTAATCTACTTCTAGCTGAATCTTCTTCTTTTTTTAATTTTTCATGTTTACTAGCAGCCCCTAAACCAAACCTAGGCATACTGCCATATATTGCTTCTGTACTGCTTGGATTTATTTCATAAGTCTCATGCCAATAGCCAAAAGTATTATCACATTCTGTTTGAAGCGCCAATTGACTCCAAGCTTTATAATGGGGTTGATTTTTATCATGGGAAAAGGTTTCCAGGGCAGTGAAGTCTTGCCAATATTGCATCATACCAATTCCTCTCCAGTATAAGTACAAATAACCATAAAGATAACCTTTTGGTGGGTTTGTTTTTAAATGAACCCATAACCTCAATGTATTAAATGTAGGTAATAACCACTTATGCAAAGCAAATAGTCTGTTGACTCTCATACCTATGACAAAAACTATTATTTTTTCTTTAAATTCTGCAGTATATCTTCCAGGAAAAATATTTTTCATTTTAACTCCAATGTTTACTGTAAGACTGTCATTCAAGTGATCCTAAACTTTGATATTTGAATATCATCCTCTCCTAAATCTGAATAGTTATCATCAACTCTTCCCTGTATATAATCTTTCCATATGAAAGAGCTATAATGGTCTTCCTCTTCTGAAATTCCTTTAATAGGTTTTAAGACTTCACCTCTTGATGGGTTGTAAAAATAAGGAGTACTGTATCTAGATTTATTAGTTCTTTTTGAGACTCTATGCATAGCAGCTAAATATTGATCATTTGTCCAAACTTGCATTGCATCTCCTAAATTAACCACAATGGTATCTTTTTTTGGGACAATATCTATCCAACCATCTTGGCGGGAAAATGTTTGCAATCCTCCGGTCATATCTTGAAGAAGTAAAGTAAGAATCCCAGGATCTGTATGATGATTAAGAGCCATTTCACCTAATTCTGAAATTTCACCAATACTATCGTCCTTTAAGGGATCGCTGACTGGGTAATAATTCAATCTAACTGTGCTCATATCAGAGTTGCCTGATGGAAGGTCTAATTTACTATGCACTAAGGACCTAAATACTAAATCTAAGGTTTGATTAGCTACTAAAGAAGCATCGTTAAAAAAAAAGTTCATAGCTTGCTTAAAACTTTCATCTTGAGGCCATTGATTATAATCATCCTTATTTGATTTCGGATCCATAAAATCAAAAACCTCTTTTAGATCTCTTTTCCTTTTTGTTAACTCTCTATCATAATATCCTAGAGGTTTATGTTCTGTTCTAAGAATCCTCAATTTCTCGTTTCTCGGCAAAGAAAAGAACCTTTCTGAAGCGGTCCACATGCGATCTATGGATTCTTGCATGCCATGATTCTTTAAAAGAAAAAAACCATGATCTCTGCAAGCTAAATTTAGTAACTTGAGCTGAGAATCACTGTTATTAGCCTCCTTGAAATCTATTACTGGAACCTGAGTTTTTTTTGACAATTTAATTTTCTTCTACTTCTAACCAAAGATGATGGAAACCTCTAAGCATATTTGAATGAGTACGTTCATTCTTCCCAGAAACACTAGGTTTTATGCTCTTATATCTTTTAAACAGACCCTCTAAAGCATAACGTGCCTCCATTCTTCCTAAAGGAGCACCGATGCAAAAATGAATACCATAACCAAAGGTATGGTGATCACTTTTACCTCGATTCAGTAGGAAAGTGTCGGGTTGATCATAATGATTAGCATCCCTATTTGCAGAACCAAGGATTGCATAAACAATATCTCCTTTTTTAACTTTCTGCCCATGAAAATCTATATCAACGGTTGCCTTTCTATTAACCCAATGCACAGGTGCATCAAACCGAAGAGTTTCTTCTACTGCCGCGTCGATTTTTTCTGGATTATCACGAAGTTCTTTCCACTTTTCGGGATGCAAAGAAAGATAATCTAATAAATTAGAAAGCAAGTTAGTTGTAGTTTCATTGCCTGCTATTAATAATAGAATATTAAAACCTACTATATCTTGATCGCTAATACCTGCTCCATCTAGTTCAGCATTTACTACCTTACTAAAAAGATCATTACTTGGATTCTTTCGACGCTCTGGGATTAGAGACTGAAAATATTCTGCCATCTCCATTATGTCGGGAAGTCTATCTTGCAGTTCTGTAGCTTGTCCTGTTCCAGTCAATGCATCTGACCATCTCTTAAAATCATCTTTTCTATCTTCAGGTATCCCCATTAATCGAGCGATGATGTGAACTGGAAGGGGGATGGTAAAATCAGAAGATATATCAATATGCTTCTTGCCAGCCATATCATCCAATAATTTATCCACCAAACTGACAACTTCAACTTCCATATCTTTCAGTGTTTTAGTGGTAAAAGCTTTATTAACAATAGCTCTTAACTGAGTGTGCCTAGGAGGATCATCTGTCAATAAAGGTAACGCCATAGCCTGTTGATCCATTTCTCCCATAGAGTTTGATGAAAATTTCTTTGCATCCTTAAGGATAAATCTTACATCTTCATACCTACTTAGCACCCAACCATTTATATCTTCTGCCCACCATATTGGTTTCTCTTCTCGCCATTTTTTGTAATGCGGGTAAGGATTCTTTAGTAAATCAGGATTCGAAAAATTCATAATAAATTAATTTTTAATTGCGCTTATTCTAACTTTAATTTTATTAAACAGAAGGATTTAAAAAAGAAACTCTTGATGGTGCTTAATATGATCATTTATAAAACTAGCGATGAAAAAATAACTATGATCATAACCTGGCTGAAAACGTAATTTTAAGGGATAGTTTGCCCGTCTACAGGCCTCTTTTAATAACTCAGGCTTAAGTTGATTCTCTAAAAATTCATCATCCTGCCCTTGATCTATCAATAAATAAAGTTTTTCTTCAGACTTAGAGATTAATAAACAACTTTCATACTGCTCCCAATTTTTACGATCAGGACCTATATAATTTTCAAGAGCTTTTTGACCCCAAGGGCTGTTTATGAGACTACAAATAGGAGCCATTGCAGAAACAGATTTATATTTTCCAGGATTTTTTAATGCTATATTTATCGCTCCATGACCCCCCATAGAATGGCCCATAATTGAACAGTTATTATCTTGTAAAGGTAAGTGACTATTTTTTAAAACATTAGGAAGTTCGGTGGTTACATAATCATACATATGGTAATTCTTAGTCCAGGGTTCTTGAGTAGCATTAACATAAAAACCAGCTCCTAAACCTAAGTCATACGAATCTTCAAGATCATTTGGAACGCTGTCTCCTCTTGGGCTCGTATCAGGGCAAACAATCGCAACTCCATTCTCTGCTGCATATTTCTGAGCACCAGATTTTTGAACAAAATTATCATCAGAGCATGTTAATCCTGAAAGCCAGTAGATTATGGGTACATCTTGAATTTTAGCTTGGGGTGGAAGGTAGATAGAAAAAGTCATCGAACACTCGAGGGAGCTAGACTTATGTTTGAACTTTAATTGCTCTCCGTCAAACATAACATTTAAACTCACTTTTTCTATATCCATAAATTAAGAATCAGTAAACCACTACAGAGCGAATACTCTTTCCAGCATGCATAAGATCAAATGCATCATTTATTTCTTCTAACGGCATGGTATGAGTAATTAAATCATCTATATTTATTCTGTTTTCCATATACCAATCTACTATTTTAGGGACATCGGTCCTTCCTCTCGCACCTCCAAATGCAGTTCCTTTCCATGACCGTCCGGTGACTAACTGAAAAGGACGAGTAGATATTTCCTGCCCAGCTCCAGCAACTCCTATAATGAATGACTCTCCCCATCCTTTATGAGTGCACTCAAGAGCCTGCCGCATAACATCAACATTCCCAATACATTCAAAACTATAATCCACTCCCCCTGTCATTTGAATGATATGATCTGGAACATTATTTATGTCTTTGGGGTTTATGAAATCTGTCATGCCAAATTTCCGGCCAAGAGTTTCTCGATCTGCATTCAAATCAATACCAATTATCTGACTAGCTCCTGCCAACTTAGCACCTTGAATTACATTGAGACCAATTCCGCCTAAACCAAATACTGCCACAGTTGAACCAATCTCAACCTTTGCTTGAAAAACTACGGCACCTATTCCTGTCGTAACGCCACATCCTATGTAGCAAATTTTATCGAAAGGTGCATCCTTACGGACTTTGGCTAAAGAAATCTCAGGAAGTACACTATAATTTGAGAAGGTTGAACAGCCCATGTAATGTAGTAAGGGTTTGCCATTTATAGAAAATCTACTTGTCCCATCGGGCATAAGTCCTTGACCTTGAGTAACTCTTACAGCCTGACAAAGATTAGTTTTAGGATTTAAACAATATTCACATTCACGACATTCAGCCGTATAAAGAGGTATAACATGATCACCAATCTTCAGTTCTTTGACATTAGGTCCCACATCAAGAACAACTCCAGCTCCTTCATGTCCTAATATAGCTGGAAAAGCTCCTTCTGGATCATCGCCACTTAAAGTGAAATAATCTGTATGACACACTCCTGTTGCTTTTAATTCAATCAAAACTTCTCCTTCCTTAGGCCCATCCAAATCAACTTCACAGATTTCTAATGGTTTTCCTGCTTCAAAGGCAACGGCGGCTCTTGTTTTCATTTTCTTATCTCAATTTATTTTTAATATTCTTTGTTAGAAATATTTAATTTTTAGTTTCTCTGCTGCCCCTAGAGCAAGTTTCCGAGCTAATTCAATGTCACCTTCATCCACTCTTGCAAGGGTCACTCCCATTCTTCGATATGGACGTGTTAAGGGTTTATTAAAGATTCTTATATCTATATGCGAAGATTGGTTATTAAAAGATAAAGCCGAATCAATTCCTGAAATCGTGAAGCTTTCTGAATCTTGCTCTCCGAGCAAAACAGCGCTAGCGGAAGCTCCAAAAAGAGTTATATCTGGAATAGGCAATCCTAATATTGCTCTAGCATGCAGATCAAATTCATTTAAACTTTGTGAAATTAAAGTCACCATCCCAGTGTCATGAGGACGGGGTGAAAGTTCTGAAAAAATGACTTCATCTCCCTTCACAAAAAATTCAACTCCAAAGAGTCCATAACCTCCAAGCTCATCAACTACCTTAGCTGCCATTTCTTGAGCTAAGGACAGTGCAGATTCGCTCATAAAAGCTGGTTGCCAACTTTCGCGGTAATCTCCCCGTTCTTGACGATGTCCTATAGGAGGGCAGAAATGAATACCATCTTTAGCACGAACAGTTAGCAAAGTTATCTCATAATCAAAATCTATAAACTTTTCCGCTATAACTCGAAGTCTATCTCCTCGCATTCCTGAAACTGCATATTCCCATACGGATTCTATTTCTTCCTCATGACTTAAGGTGCTTTGTCCTTTGCCAGAAGATGACATGACAGGCTTGATGACTAAAGGCAAGCCAAGCTCCTTAACAACCTCTTTCAATTCTTCTAAACTTTCTGCATATAAATAACTAGAGGTAACAAGGTTCAGATGAGAGGAAGCTAGGTCACGAATAGCATCTCGATTCATGGTCAATTGTGCAGCTCGAGCTGAGGGAACTACAGAAAAACCCTTAGACTCAAAATCTACTAAAACTTCTGTTCGGATAGCCTCTATCTCTGGAACAATAAAATCAGGTTGATGCTTTTCTATTACTTCGCTTAATGCTTTGGCATCAAGCATAGAAAAAACTTCTGACTGATCGGCTAACTGCATAGCAGGAGCATTTTCATAATTATCACACGCTACGACATAACAACCCAAGCGTTTGGTAGAAATCACAAACTCTCTACCTAATTCACCAGAACCTAAAAGAAGAATTTTAGCGGTTGGTACCATCAAATCATTATTTTATTGAACCTGCTTTCTAGATCAACGCAGATAAATAAGAACTACCAAGGATGAATTTCTCCGTTCCATTTATAAAAATTACCAGAATCTTCTTTGGTTAAGCTTGAAATTACATTACGAATACCTGAAGCACTTTCTTCTGCTGTTATTTCAGCATGAGGTCCTCCCATATCAGTTTGAACCCATCCCGGATGCATAATTGAAACAATAATAGGATCTTCAACCCAATCAATTGCAAGAATCTGGCCTACTTTGCTTACTGCTGCCTTTGTAGAGGAATATATATAACTTCCACCTAAAGGCCAGGTAGATGCTGCAAGCTGACTAGAAAGAATCATTAGATTTCCATTGCCTGAAGCAACCAGATTAGATTTAAAACTACTGGCAATCTTCATTGGACCAATAGTGTTGGTATCGAGTGTTCTATGCCACTCCTCTATATCTATGTCATCAATTGATTGATGCTCACCACCTAAAGCACCCGCAACAATAATCACACTATCTATGGCTATATCACCAATGCTCTTAGATGCAGATTCTATGGAATCAGGATCCGCAACATCTAGTTGTTCTATAGTAATATTTTGAGCATTAGCAGCTATCTCATCAAGTTTAGGTGCCACTCCATTATCACGAACGCATGCTATAACATTATCACCTGCATCGGCATATTGTTTAGTAAGTTCTAGACCAATTCCTCGTGATGCACCGACAATCATAATAGTAGACATATTTTCTCTCCTTTTTCTAAATCAATTTCCTTTGATTATATGATATTAATCAGCCACACAAAGGTTTTAATTAATTACATTTTAGAAAAGTAATCTTAATGTAAACCTTTCTAAAGATCATAATTGATGAATCTTTTCTAAGTAACTTAATAAAACTTTATTGAGTTCTTCTGAAGCTTCTAATGAAATCATGTGACCCACACTAGGTATCATAGTTATCTCATGTAATTTTGGAAAAATTGCTCTCATTAATCCTATAGGATCATCGCCATGAAAACCTTCTAGATCAACATCTTTTTCACTGCCTATAAACCAAGCATCTACTTGACTTTCAACACCTTCAAAGGCTTTGCGTTCCTCCCATTTTAAGTCCATAGAACGGTACCAATTAAGACCACCCGTAAAACCTGATTGACTATATTCTGCTACAAAGTATTCAAACTCTGTTTCAGTTAGCCAATCCCAAGGAAGTGGTGGAGGTTCAGGCATAGCATCTATATAACTTGTTCCTGGCGGATGTTTAAAAACGTCAAAATAATTTGCTTGCCCACTAAGTATCCACATAACTTTTTTTAGGAATTCTCTAGGAGAAGCTGCTAACTCTATATCTGCACGAGGAGGATTTCGAAAGTACTCAATATGAAGAAAATGTTCAGCGCCCATTTCTGCGTATTCTGTTAAAGGTGATTTGTTTGGATTATGCGGAGCTGCAGGATTTTCTAAACATATTACTGAACTTACTCGTTCTGGATATCTTAAAGCTAAATCTTGAATTGCAAAGGAACCAAAATCAATTCCGACGAAAATTGCCTTATCAATCTTGCAATGGTCTAACAAACCAATTAAATCAGCAGTAATTTTCTTAATGCTATATTCTTCAGGGTCTTGAGGACTATCTGTCCTTCCCATTCCTCGCATAGATGGGGCGATTACTCTGTAGCCTGCTTGTGCAAGAACAGGGATTTGGCGATGCCAACTAAACCATAACATTGGAAATCCGTGACAGAAAATGACAGGTAATAATTCACTTTTGTGATTAGAAGAATCCTCGACAAAATGCATCTGAATATCATTAATTTGAGCGAAGTGATGTTTCCAATTAGCTTGCATAAATCTCAAGTTCCGCAAAAAGTTTGATATTTAATATCTGAAATTGGTGACGGCAAGGCATAACTCTCTTGTCCTTTAATCTCATCAAAGGGGTGATTCAAGACATCTGCTAATTGTGAAAAAAGACCCATATCTAAATTAGTAGAAGCTGCACTTAGGGCCTCCTCTACTTTATGGTTTCTTGGTATATATAAAGGATTAACTTGATTCATACTTTTTGCAACACTTTCCAAATTAATTTTATCTGCATCTATTCTTTTATACCATCGTTTCAACCAAGGAGTTAAAAGGGCAGGATTATCAAATAAGTTTTGTAAAGACTCTTTTTTACCGAGTAAGCTCTTTGATAGGCCTCTAAATACCAAAGTAAAATCAGCATGACCTTCCTCCATAATTAATAAAAGATCATTTATTAATTCTAGATCATGAGGATCTTCTGTGGATAAACCTATTTTTGATCTCATCTCTGACAACCAGTATTTCTCATAAAGAGGATAAATATCTTCAATTTCTTCTTTTAATAATTCAACCGCTCGATCAACATCTTCATGAACTAATGGTATAAGAGTTTCGGCCAACCTAGTGAGATTCCAAGACAATATTAATGGCTGATTTGCAAAAGCATATCGACCTTGAGCATCTATAGAACTAAAAACTGTATTTGCTGAATATGAATCCATAAAAGCACATGGCCCATAATCTATAGTTTCTCCTGAGATAGTCATGTTGTCAGTATTCATTACACCATGAATGAAGCCAATGCTCATCCACTTAGCAACCAATAATGCTTGAGAATTACTAACTGCTTTTAAAAATCCAAGATATGGGTTCTCTGCTTCTGCTAGTTCAGGATAATGTCGAGCTATTGAATAATCTGCTAACGATCTTAATTTATCAACATCACCAAGTGTAGCTCCAAACTGGAAAGTACCTATCCTGATATGACTAGATGCAACTCTTGTTAAAATACCTCCGGGCAAAGGAGTTTCTCTATAAACATTTTCACCAGTGGATATAGCGGCTAAGGCTCTTGTCGTTGGAATACTCAGTTTATGCATGGCCTCACTGAGCAAATATTCTCTTAATACAGGACCTAGAGCAGATTTTCCGTCTCCACCTCTAGAAAATGGGGTGGGGCCAGATCCTTTTAACTGAATGTCTCGACGATTCTTTTTAGCATCAATTACTTCCCCCAAAAGCAGAGCTCTCCCATCCCCTAGCCGAGGAGAAAAGCCCCCAAATTGATGACCTGAATAAGCTTGAGCAATAGGTTTTGCTCCTAGCGGAACTTCCTGTCCTGAAAAAATAGCCTGACTTGATATAACTTCTGATTCATTAAGATCAAAACCTAGTTCATTAGCTAATTGATAATTGAAATAAAGAATTTTTGGAGATACAACAGGAACAGCCTTGCAAGAAACATAAAAATCTTCTAGGTTATTTGCAAAACTATTATCTAATTTAAAATCTATAATCTTTTTTTCTCCTAATGAGTGGCTAAAATAATTTGCATCTAAATATAATCACTTGCTCAATTTTTTGAGAACTTCTTCAATTAATTTCACCATTTCTAAGCTTCCAAAATCTTCTCCTTTTTCGAAGTCACCTTCTTCTTGAGCCATCTTATTAGTGAGATGAGCAAAGCAAATAACATCATGATTTTTTGCTTTAGCAAATGCATACAACGCGGATGCCTCCATTTCTACACAGATTACATTATTTTTCTTCATTGCATCTAGTGCTGATTGAGTTTCTCTATAAGGAGCGTCAGTAGTCCAACTTTTTGCTTCCTGCCAAAAATTCCCACTATTTTTTAATTTATTAAATAAATTTTGAGAAAGATCAGACGGTTCCTCTCCAGGTAAATAATGATAACTTGTTCCTTCATCTCTAATTGCTTCAGTAATCAAAGCAAATTGCTTTTCTACATTTAAATCCTTAACAATACCCGCAGAAGTAATACTGATTAAGAGTTCACATCCAGATACAAAAAGTTGTTCCGCAATTAATACTGCATAAGATGCCCCTACGGCTCGAGGAATTATCCCTACTGCTAATCCATTAATTTCAAACGTATATAAAAACGAGTGATAACATGCCCAATATTTATTTAATACAGCCCTTTTATTATTTCTAAGATAATCTACCAAATTGCCATCTGGATCTAAAATGCAAACTCTAGGTACCTCTCCTAAGGGTATTCCATTCTGTCTTCTTGACTCTCTTAAAAGATTAGTAGGTTGAAATACCGAAGGTTCACTGTAAATCTTATAATTAAGAATGTCTGTGGTAGTAAATTCTTTATCTGACATCAAGTATTTTCATTATTAAATAATATCTTACTCTTTTTTTAACTCACTTTAACTATGTGGTTTAAGTTTAATTTATTTTTTAAGATTGAAGTGACTGCAGGTACAAAGCTATTTTAAGTGGGGCGCTTACTTTTGCTTTTTCTTCTGCAGCAGAGTTGTAATTTGTATTGGTATTAACATCATAAGTCCAAATAACTCCATCTTTATCTGTGATAATTTCAACACCAGCAATTCCTATGTTACTTTATCTTTGTCAAAATCCTTAAAATCTAATTGTTTGAACCATAGAGAGATGGGAGTAATTCTGCTAAATATTTCATTTCTTCCTCTGCATGCCGCTTTAAATCTTTTGCCCTCTGTTCATTAAGAACAAGTAGACGAGTTAAAGCCATATTTCCAATAAAGCCCATTAACGATGAAATAGTTTTGTTACCTTCACGCTTAGCAATATGTCCTAACCAAAATCTAGATCTCATTTCTGCCCCATTTAGTGTATTTCTAACAACATGACACATTTTTGCTATATTCATTTCTTCATCAAGTAAACCTACTCTTGCACAAATAACAAATGTCTCCTCATCATTAGCGTCATAACCAAAGAACTCAGAAGAATTAACAAACTGTATTCTAAGCTGTGATAAATCCTCTCCAATATATTCATGCACCAAATGGCTAGCTCCTTTGATTTCTCCTGGTTCTTTATTTTCCCAATCCATCCATAAGTGATCTTTAGGATGCCACCACTTATAATGCTCTGTTGTCTGAAGGAAATCAGAAAACCACCAACGAACCATGCCTGCTGTGACTTCAGGCATTGGAGTTCTCACAGCAACTAGATAGGTTGCATCAGGTAATCTAATAACTTGAGTAGCATAAACTCCTGACTCTTCAACCAAAGTTTTATCAGCATCTATGAATTGATTAAATGGTTGCAAACCATAGATGGAAACAATAATTAATAATGCTATTGAACTATATATTATGAATTTCCTGAGATTTATCATTCCCACTCAATAACAGCCCAATTTAAAATCCTTATAAATAAGAGGTTTCATAAACACGAAGAAAGTGTGTAACATTTGTGTAACTATTTAATTCATCATACTGTTGCAATTAAAAAGGTCTAATAGGTTGCTGTTTAATACTTATTAGTCTTTCATTGGTTTCTTTTACAGATATATCTTTATTTATTTTTACCTTGCTTGGACTTATAATGAACTTTAGTTATTATAAATAGTAATTATCCATCAAATAGGAAAAAATATGTATAACAAATATATAGTTAACTTAGCTTTAGGTGTCATACTTTTAATTTCATCACCCATTACATTTACTGAAATTCTTGAAGAAATTGTAGTGACAGCACAGATAAGAGAGCAAAGCCTTCAGGATGTGCCAATTTCTGTATCAGCAATTGATGGTGAGGCTATTGAGGATAGAAGTGTTGATAACCTCAGTTCACTTTCTACGTCGGTGCCTAATTTCATAGTTGCAGAAACTCAAATCGATACCTCTATTTCCATTCGAGGCGTTCGTTCTGGTGCAAACAAAGGGTTTGAACAATCAGTACCATTGAACTTTGATGGAATTAGTTACCCTCGAAGCCAGCTTGCTAGAACTCCGCTTGTTGATTTAGAGCAAGTCGAAGTGCTGCGAGGCCCTCAGCCTACCCTCTTTGGTAAAAACGCTATTGGTGGGGTTGTAAGTATTACATCTGCAAAACCTACTGAAGAATTTGAAGGAAAGTTTTCTACTTCATTTGAGTCTGAACATGATGAATCTCAGACTCTATTAGTGCTTTCAGGACCACTATCAGAAAACCTACTTGGTAGATTAACTGTTTCAACCAGAGAAATGGATGGCTGGATTACAAATGAGAAAATGAAAAGAATTGAGCCTCAAAGAGATGAGACTTATATAAGAGGTCAACTCGCTTGGACATCAGGAGATGTGGATTTCAACTTAAAAGTTGAGCAAGCAGATTTTGATTCCGTGGGTTATGCCATGGAGGCGATTGCTGCTCAAGATGGCTATGGACTAGTCTTTGCTGGACCGATTGCAGTTGAAACTACTGAAAACTGGGTTAGATCGAGTGGAGAAACCTTCAGTCAAAATTCTATGGATAATTTTGTGTTAACTGCTAACTATCCAATGGATGGTGGTGGCACCCTGACTTCAATCACAGGACATGTTGAATACGATTCATATGAAGTGCTTGACGTTGATTATGTGAGTCTAAATATCCTGGATGGAACAAACCAAACAGAAGAGTATGATCAGTGGTCTCAAGAAATTCGATACACTTCAGTTGGCGGTGAAAATGTAGATTACATCGTTGGTGCATATTTTCAAACTGCAGATGTTGATGTAACTGATTATGTACCATTGGGATCTTTTCTTGCCCTGGCAGGGCCTCCAGTATCTTTCTTAGTTGGAACAAATTGGGATAGGATTTATGCACAATCCTCGGATATGTATTCTGTTTTCGGTCAAGCTGATTTTAATCTAAATGATAATTGGAGATTAACAGTGGGTGCAAGATATTCAAGCGAAGACAAAGATGGAAGCAGAGACTTGACCATAGATGGAACAGGATCAGCATTAGAAAATTCACCATTATTAAATATTTTATGGGGAGCCGTTTTGAATGTTGGTCCTCATAGCGTAGCGAGTAGCAGAAGCGAGAGCTCTTTTGATCCAATGGTTCGATTAAGTTATGACCTATCTGACGACTCTCAAATGTATGTTTCATACACACAAGGTTCTAAAGCAGGGGGTTTTGATATTCGAGGTAATTCAATACCTGGGACACCTCTTATCTCTAGTGCAGGTGGATGGGAGTTTGAAGAAGAAGAAGCCACTAATATTGAATGGGGCTATAAGATGAAATCTGATAGAGCCCAATTTGATTTTACTTATTTCAGTACAGAGTATGAGGATCTTCAAACGAGTGTGTATGATGGTGTATTAGGCTTTAAAGTAGGAAATGCTGCAGCTGCAGAACTAGATGGTTTTGAAATGCAAGGAAGATATCTAATAACAGATGGCTTAGAATTTTATGCCTCTTTGGCTAGCCTCAACTTTGAATTTACTGACTGGAAAAACAGTCAATGTGCTTATGGCGAAGCTCCTACAAATGGAATTTATTGTGATAGATCTGGCGCGAGTGTAATTCTTGCACCTGAAGATACAGCAAATGCTGGCTTTGATTACGAAATTGTCCTATCAAATAACTGGGTCTTTAATGCTAACTTAAATATTGATTACTCCTCAGAATATTTTATTACTACTAATCTTGATAAGAACATACAAGAAGATGGCTATACAAAAATTGGTCTAGTGCTTGGTTTAGAAAGTTCAGATGGTAAGTGGAGAGCATCTCTTATTGGAGATAACTTGACAGATAAACGTATTAAAGTTGTTGGCGGAACAATACCCTTGGCTAGAACATTTGTAAGACTAGCTTCTGGTGGCGCTCTTGATGGGACAGCTTATGATGCTATTTACGATAGGCCTAGAAATATCACTGTTAAATTAGATTACAAATTCTAATCAATAATTCGACCTTACTATAAATAGTAAGGTCGTCTTTTTAAATGTCATCTAGAACATTTAAAAAAGCTACTAGCTTTTTTTTCCTTATTTTTTTTACGAACTTTTTATTTTCTTCGCAATGCGAATCTCTTAATGATTTTCATTCAAGCAACCTTATAATTTCTCAAGCGTCCATCAATTCTTTGGAGGTTAACTTGCCAATCTTTTGCAAAATTACTGGAGAAATAAAGCCGAACATTGGCTTTGAAGCACGCTTCCCAAGGCAATGGAATGGAAAATTTTTTCAAGCTGGTTGTGGTGGCTTTTGTGGTCTTGTAGAACCAGACAGGTCAACTCAATCAAATGCAATTAACCATGCATTAAAAAAAGGTTATGCAACAATTACTACAAATGGAGGACATCAAGGAAAACATTTAGGTGATGCAGCATGGGCTAAAAATAATCTTGAAGCTGAAGAAGTTTATGCGCATAAATTAATTCCATTAACTCATAGATCAGGGCTTGAATTAATTCAAGTTTTTTATGACGCTCAGCCCACTTTCTCATATTTTTCAGGATGCTCGAATGGGGGGAGATTGGCAGCAAAGGCAGCACAAGAATACCCAGATCTATTTGATGGAATTATTGCAGGATGTCCAGTTTTAAATTTAACAAAAAATGGAGGGATTTTTGGAAGTTGGCTAGTGCAGGCAAATACGGATGAACAAGGTTTTCCAATTTTAAATAAAGCATTTCAATCCAAACTTATAATGCTTGAAGAAAATGCAATTACTCAATGTGATCACTGGGATGGTAAATTGGATGGGATAATTCAAGCTCCTCAAAAATGTAATATTACTCTAGAAGATATTCCAAATTGTTTACAAGAAAGTAATAGTACTTGTTTAACTTCACAAGAAAAAAATGCTTTAAGAAAAATCTATGATGGTCCAGTTGATTCAAAAAATAATAAGTTGTTTTATGGCGTTAATCCTGGAAGTGAGAGATATCTTGCCCACTGGTACCTGGATAGTGATGATACTAAAGGACCAGGAACACTACTTGCTAATGGGTTTTTGCCGAACCTTGGATTGCCGGAGGATGATGAAGCCTTTTTAGCTCTAAGTTTTAATTTTGATTCAGATCCAGAGTTATTAGTTCCTCAAAGTAGTCTTTTAGATGCAATGAAACCGGATCTTTCAAAGTTTAAAAACTTAGGTGGAAAATTATTGATGTGGCATGGGCTTGCTGATCCACTCGTACTGCCACAACAGTCTATTAAATATTATCAAGAGGTTATAAAAACTATGGGTAAGGAAAATGTTACAGATTTTTTTAAGCTGTATCTTGTTCCAGGCATGGGACATTGTTGGGAAATTCCTTCAGCCCTTCCTGATCAAATGAGTATGTTAACAATTTTAGAAAATTGGGTTGAAAAAAATGAAACTCCAGATTCAGTTCCAATTAATAAATTTGATTCTTCGGGGTTATCAACTAAGAAGGGTATTTTGAAGCCCTATCCTAAATTAGCCTCATACAACTAAAAACTAAATTCTTTCAATTAATATTGCTGTTCCAGCTCCAGCTGCTCCACTTGTTGCAACAATGCCTAGGGTTGCATCACGCCTTTCAAGTTCATCAATTAATGTAGACATCATTATTGACCCTGTTGCTCCCATGGGATGACCTAATGCAATGCAACCACCATTCACATTCAATTTTTCATCATCAATCTTTAGCTCTCTTTGACAATGAACCAGAGTTGATGCAAAAGCCTCATGGATTTCAAATAAATCAACATCTTTTACTTGAAGATTATTTTGATCAATTATTCTTTTTGTTGCCAGTATACAGCCAGATAGAACTAATAAAGGATCATCATTCACCGTAGCAACAGAAATTATTTTTACTCTAGCTTTCTTTCCATTTTCTTGAATCTTTTTGTTGGATAGCAATGTTAAGGACGCAGCATCAGCCATTGCAGGTGAATTACCTGCAGTATGTATATGTGAAATTTCTTTGAGATCGGGAAAAAGATATAACTGAGCTTTATCTACGCCCTGCTCACCCAATTGTTGAAAACTAGGATCCAGTAAAGATAAGCTTTTAATAGAAGTATCTGTTCTTATACATTCATCTTGATGACAGTTTATTGCTTTGCGCTCATTTATAACCGGGATAATTGATTTAAAATAATTATTCTTTTGTGCATTAGCTGCTCTTTGTTGAGACTTTAATGCTTGCATATCTACGTCATTTCTAGAAATGTTAAACAGACTAGCAATAAGGTCAGCTCCACTTCCCATATAAAATATCTTTGACTGAGTGGCTATATCCAAATCATGCCAAATTGCTGCTTTGTCAGAGAGCATGGGTACCCTGGACATCATCTCTACCCCACCAGCAATAATGTTATCCGCTTGCTGAGATTGAATTTTAAGATGCCCTAGATTAATTGCGTCCAAGCTTGAGGAACAAAATCTATTTACAGTAAGGCCTGAAATAGAATTAGGATAGCCAGAAAAAAGAGCTGAACTTTTTGCAATGTTGCCTGCTTGCTCTCCATGCTGAGTTACGCAACCTAAAATAACCTCATTAATAGAGTTAAAATCAAGAAAATTCTTTTGGTTTATATCTTTATATAACACATCCAACAATTCATACGGATTTAATTTATTGAGTCCGCCTTTATCATTGGCTCGAGCTCTAGGTGTTCTTATCGAATCAACAATGTAAACAGGTTTCATGAATTTATTTTTTTAGATCACTTTTTTGCGCCCACGTTGCATGTGTTCCTGAGCAGATTTGATGAGGCAAGGGAATATCGCAAATAGGTCCTTGCTCAATATTTTTGGCATCAAATAATAAACAAGAAGAACTTTTTTCTTGTAGGTTATTACTGATGGTTACTAAATAACCATCATCTTCATCTTGAGCGCCTGTTCTAGGAGCAAAACTAACCTCGCTTATGAAAACATGGCCTTCAAAAATATACTTGCTAAAAGATTTACTTTGATGGTCATGCTTTTTAATGCCGTCAAAGGTAAAATGGCCTTTAGTCGGTATCATGCTGTAAGTGTATCTATGCTCAATCCCTGCAACATGTTGATTAATTACTCCAAATTCTATTGTTTCCTCATCAATATCTTCTTCAGTCGTGACCCCTGTTTTTAGATTAAATTTCCATCGATGAAGTCTAGGCTTTAACAAATAAAAATCTAAAAAAGCCATCATTCGCTCCAAACCTGGAGGAGCATCAACGTAATTTTCTGGCCAAGGATGTTCTTGAAAATACCCTTCCAGGATTAATTCATCACCTACTTCATATGCATTATTCCAATGCAACACATAAGTGGGCTCAGCTTCAAACCACTTTATTTCATCTGGGTTTCCGTATCTTGGGATGATCGCAAACCTTGATGGTAAGTCATGCAATCTAGTAGCATGCAAACCCTTTTTTAACATTTCCTGATCCCAAAAAAGAGGTAAGTCATTAATAATTGAATAATTTTTACTAAAAGCCATATCATGAGGAAGCCTCGGACCAGGCAATTCAACAGGAATAAAATGTTTTAGATTTTGATGCTGATCAACCACTCCATAATTTAAAAATGGGGCTTGCTTAGAGTAATTAAAAAATAATAACTCTCCCGTGGCTAAATCAACTTTTGGATGAGCTGATAAACCTCCTGCAGGGACCCATGATGCTTTGTTTTCAGTCTCCAGTGTATATGGATCTAATTGATAACCTTCTCCACATTGGTAGAAAGTTGATAGCGCTTCTCCTCCATGAACCGTAATGTCAGTAGACGAGGAATCCTTAATTCCGCCTTGAGCTCCCCAACCTGGAAGCGAGGATGATCCAGTTCTTTCCATAAGACCTGCCCACATTGATTTTCCCATTTCTTCTTCAACTAAAAAGCCTTCTGTTCGAACAAATTTATTGACATAGTTTGCCTTGCCATTATCAAAGTTAATTGAATGAATCATTCCATCACCATCAAAAGGATGAAAACGCCCAATGGGTTCATGAACCTGGTTTTCTGTATTTCTAAAGTAAGCCCCTTCTATATCCTCAGGGATATCACCTAGAGCTTGAAGATCTGTAACTTGATATTCATCATAATTAGGGACCCAAGCATCTTTAAGGTAAGGATGATCATGCGTTTTAATTGTTGATTTGATAGTATTCGTTTTTTTAATTTTCATGCTCTACTCCTCTAAGAACTCTGCTTCAAGTTCTTTTACTATAGATTCTACGCTTTCTATTTTTTTAATGAAACCAACACCTTGTCCAGCTGACCAAATATCTTTCCATGCTTTGATCTTATCTTGCGAGGAAGACACATTAAAACCATCTGGATTTGACTCAAGATTATCAGGGTCGAAATTATTTTTAATAATACTATCTTTAAGGTAATAAGCTTGGGCTCCTGTAAAAAAATTAGTCATTCTCAAATCATTACAATTTGAATTAATTACCATTGCTTTATATTCATCAACTGCATTACTTTCGGTTGCTGAGATAAACCTTGTTCCCATATAACATAGGTCTGCATTTAATAATTTAGTGGCTTTTATATGACTCCCAGTTGAAATTGAACCAGCTAAAACTATGATGCCGTCAAAAAACTCTCTAACATATGAGCTAAATGCAAAGGGCGATAAATTCCCAGTATGCCCTCCAGCTCCATGGCATATAAGGGCCATCCCATCAACTTTCATATCAGAACATCGTCGTGCAAAGTCAATATTATTTACATCAGCAATAACTATGCCTCCGTACCCATGAACTTCCTCTATCACTTTCTCTGGACTGCCGAGTGCGGTAATAATAATCTTCGGTTGAAACCGCTTGATCAACTCTAACTCCTCATCAAATCGATCATATGTCTTATGAGTAATCATATTAAAGGCCCAGGGATTAGAAGTTGAGTTATTAATTAGCCCCATCCATTGCTCAAGCTGCTCAGTAGTTCTAGCATTTGGACCAGGGAAAGATCCAATTAACCCTGAATTGCTACTAGCAATAACCAATTCGGGGCCTGAGACTAAAAACATGGGGGCAACAATAATTGGTAATCGTAATTGATCAATTAACTTATCTGTTTGCATATAAATGTTTTTAAAAGTTTTACTTAAATTTAGTACAAGTTTCAATTTATACCCACTTGTTTTTTTCTTGTCAATAAAGCTAGATCATGCATATAATTGAAGAATGGAAAAACGCGTATATATTTTAGGGGGCTATCAATCTGACTTTGCCCAAAATTGGCATAGAAATAAATTAGATCTTTTAGATGTATTCCAACAAACGATTCATCAAGGATTAACATCTGTTGATTTAGAGCCAAAAGATATTGATGTTGCCCATGTAGGCAATTTCACTGCTGAATTATTTTGCAACCAAGGTCATTTAGGTGGTTTTTTTGTTTCTTCGCACCCAGATTTTTTTGGACTACCTTCCTCAAGACATGAGGCAGCCTGTGCGTCAGGCAGTATTGCAACTCTTGCAGCATGTGCAGAAATTGAATCAGGTAGATACGAGCTAGCTGCAGTGTTAGGAATTGAACAAATGCGGAATGTTCCAGGAGAACAGGCAGCTCAAAATATTGGAGGCCCTGCCATGCGATCAGGTTTTGAATGCCAAGGCGTTCAATATCCTTGGCCACATATGTTCAGCGAACTTACCAATGAATATGATAAAAGATATGGAATCAATGAAGATCATCTATCGAAAATTTCAGAATTAAACTTTAGCAATGCTAAAAAAAACCCTAACTCACAAACTAGAGGATGGACTTTTGAATCAGATACTTTTACTAGATTGGATTCTGCAAACCCAGTTATTGAGGGGAGAACAAGGAAGATGGACTGCGGTCAAGTCACTGATGGAGCTGCGATTATCTTTCTAGCAAGTGAGAAAAAAGCCAGAGAGTATGCGGAAGCTAGATCAATCAAGCTTGATTCAATTCCATTCATTAAAGGTTGGGGGCATCAAACAGGTCCAATTACATATCAAGAAAAAATTGATTTTAGTAAAAATAAAGATTATGTCTTTCCGCATGTTAAAAAGGCAATTGATGATGCCTTCTCGAGAGCAAACATGAGGGGAGTTAGTGATATTGACGGCATTGAGACTCATGACTGTTTCACTTCAACAGAATACATGGCCATAGATCATTTTGGTATCACAAAACCAGGTGAAAGCTGGAAAGCAATTGAGTCTGGTGATATTGAAATTGGTGGGAAAATTCCAATTAATGCAAGTGGAGGATTAATTGGTTTAGGTCATCCAGTCGGTGCAACAGGCGTTAGAATGCTTCTGGATTGTTATAAACAATGCACTAATAGTGCTGGGGAATATCAAATCGAGAACGCAAAAAATATTTCTACACTCAATATTGGTGGAAGCGCAACGACAGTGGTAAGTTTTGTGGTTGGATCCAACTAATTAAAAAGATCCTTTAGCTCGCGCCTGATAACTTTTCCAACTGGATTTTTTGGCAATGTATTTACAGTTCTTAAGTCCTCTGGCATTTTAAACTTAGCAATCTTCTTGTCTGTTAAAAATTCTATGATCTCATTCAAAGTTATCGTTTCACCCTCAGCAAGAACTGCAACTACGCCCACTTTCTCTCCCAAAATCTCATCATCATAGCCAGTCACAGCAACCTCTAACATTTTTGGATGAGAGCTAAGAAGGTTATCAAGTTCCTCTGGAGAAATATTCATTCCTCCTCGAATAATAAGATCCTTACATCTCCCGCAAAATTTGTAATATTTTTTTTGAGTATCCTGAGGTGAAATTTCAAATAAATCACCGGTTTTAAAAAAACCATCCTCATCAAATACTTCAGCATTTGCTTCAGGTGCATTCCAGTAACCATCAAATACAGTTGCTCCAGATATTAATAATTCTCCAGGTTTTTCTGGCTCATGGATTTCTTCATTGGTCTCGACATCCACTAGTTTAGTTTTAATAATTTTTGAGACTGGATTGCTCCAATCAAGACCCTTTACCCCGAAACGTGGAAAATATTGAGCTCGTAAATGAGGATCATCAATTTCATTTCGAGAGCTCAGCAATGTTGCACCCTCGTTTGATCCAAAAATATTTTGAACAGTTAAGTTATATTTATTTTGAAAAGTTTCAACCATCCATTCAGATAATGGGGCTCCACCACAACCAATACATCTCAAGCTGCTCAAATCATTTTGATCAAGAATGACTGGATTATTCAAAAGCATATTCATTATTGCCGGAGGAGCAATTGTATATTTAACATTTTCAGTAGAAATTTGATCAAGGAAAGTGTTTAAGTCAAATGGATGGTGTTGAACAAGCTTCCCCTTACAGAGCAGCCAATTAAATAAAAATCCTCCGATACTTGCCATATTAATCATAGGAAATGGATTCAATAAAGTATCTCCCTCCTTGGTTTCTGATACGAAAGCAGCAGCTTTAGCCATTGGCAGCCAAAGATTATGACTTCGCGGAACTCCTTTAGGTGTTCCGGTGGTTCCAGAAGTCCAGCAAATTGTAAAAATATCATTGGCTGAACAAGGATTTTCATTGGTATAAGACTGCTGGAGTTCGTGTGAGTTACTATCAGGGTAAGAATTATCAATATTAAGAAAGGAATTAACCTTACCTAAAGAAAACTTTTTTTCACCTTTTACAAATATCGAAGAGAATTTTTCAGCGTGAGCATTTCCATTAAAAGATTGAATAGTAATATAAGCTTGAGGTGATACCTCTTCAATAATAGCTTCAATCTCATAAGCGCCATATTGCATTGGAATTGGTGAAGAGATTACGCCAAGTTTTGACAAAGCCAAATAAACCATTGGCAACTCCACAACATTTGGGAGCTGTATTATTGCAATGTCATCTTTCCTTAGACCTTGTTCAAAAAATATACTTGCATATCTTTCAACGGTTTCGTTAACTTCTTGAAAAGTGAGTCTTTTTGGAGCATCACCAGTAATTGTTTGCCGATTTTTTGGATCTACTAAGGCCTCTTGAGCACTGCATTTGTCTAGAGCATCGAGAAAAAGAGAATACAAAGTATCATCTCCCCACCATCCTTGACGGGTAAAGTCCTCAATTCTGTTTTGATTAGTAAGTATCATTTTAAATTTAGTTCGATAATTTATTTTTGATTTTAACTTATTATAATTACTACAATAAATTTTTAACCCATAAGTAAAAAAATTATTTCAATTACTATTCATTTGGTATGATTATTTTATGGATAAAAACTCTAAATTCACAAAAAGTTTGCACTGGACAACAATTGCTAGTGAAAAACTGCTCTTAGCCATAATTGGGATAGCAACCTGTATTGCTTCTGCTATGTATATTTTTGATATGGTAGTAGCTCAGGAAATTACATTGCCTGATCTTTTTATGCTATTTATATATGTAGAAATCATTGGTATGGTGGGAGCCTTTTATAGCACAAATAGAATCCCGGTTACCCTTCCAATTATTATTGCCATTACTGCTCTGTGTAGATTGATAGTGATGCAAAGCAAAGAAATGGAAGCTTTAGTTGTCTTAGGTGAAGCTGGGGCTATATTAGTATTGTCAATTGCAGCATTTGTCATGAGTCTTAAGGATAAAATTAGCCTGGAGAAGATTAAAGATCTCAGAGACTCTGTCTCTAGTGACTAATAGATGCTAATTCTTTTGCCAGAAGTAAATGACTTACTTCTGGTCTAATCAATGAAAATTTATACATTTAACCAACGAATAGAGAATTTATTTAAATCATATTTTTCTGATTTCCAAAATATCAAAATCAATTTTCAGGATCATGAGATAAAAATTCAGGTCATCGATGATGATAATTTTGATTCTGCATCATTGGAAATAAAAGAGGATACTTACTTATATATAATTACTTTCTGGGATGGTTATTCGCAATTAGAAATAATAGAGTCTTCAAATGAAAGAGATGCTGCTAAAAATATAAAGAGATTTATGAAAAAAATGATAAAAATCCTGAATAGATGAAAGACACGATCAAAGAATTTTTTAAAAAAATATTAGAGGAAAAACGCAATAAGTTATCAACTAAAGCCCTTGAACGAGCCAGTAATATTAGCAAGCCAAGGGCTGGCACACCTCATGATTGGGAAGACTATGAAAACTATCTTGAGGAGTTACGTAAAAAAAATAAATAGGTGATTTTTAAAACAAAGTTATGTCTTTGATCGCTAAATCAACTTTAAAGTCTCGCCCATAACCGGCAATACTTAAGTCTTTTATATTTTTTGCCTTCAAAGATGCAGCTGTAAAACCGGTGGCTAATTTTAAATCGCTAAAAAAGATTTCGTATTGTTGCCAACTATCATTTACTTCAAATGATTTACTGAAATAAGACCATGGTGGTATTTTGAGACCCTTGAGGGTGACATGAATTTCATACGTTTCATTGTTGCCCTTAGCTTTAAATTTAATTCCTTGGACTTCATTGCTTAAAAGTTTGATTGAGTTAGAGAGCCTTACAAAGCCGCCATTGTTTTCAGTGGATACATTCCCAGACATATAAAAGACTCCATCTTCATGTTGGATAATAAGATCTGAGACGCCTCCCATCACCTGATCAGTGACACCTCTCCAAGTATTTGGATCACTTAATGGTTGTGAAAAAGCATTCAATGAAAAAATAATTAATAGAAGTGTTCTTAGCATTTAAGGGAAGAATATTTAATTTTCTTTATTTTACCCCGAAAATTTATATCTAAAAAAATTGAGTTTCCCTCATTAGGTTTAACTTTAGTGTATTTTTGTATAGCCTAGGTAATTAAGGGGTAAAAAATTATGCGTAAAACATTTATATCAATCAGCCTACTGTTTTCAATATTAGTAATGGGGGGTGGTCTTACTCAAGAAAGTTATTGGGATATTCAGTCCGTTTCAAATCCACTTATTAGCCCAGATGGAACATATGTAATTTTTACAAAAAAATTTATTGATAAAAAAAATGATAAGCGCATAACTGAACATTGGATTATGAACAAAGATGGTTCTAACAAGAGGTTTTTTGTAGAGGGTTCTAATCTTAAGTGGTCCCCCGGAAGTAAAAAAATTGCTTATGTAAAGGAGGATGAGAACGACACATCTCAAATATATGTTAAAAATTTAATTAATGAATCTGAATCAAAAATTACTAATTTTGGTCACAATGTAAAAGACTTTTCATGTTCACCAAACGGAGAATTTTTTTCTTTCTCAGCTTTTCAGGAATATGAAGATAATTGGATCATTGATATACCTGGGAAAGTTGATGGCGAGGAATATGAGTGGACGGAAGAACCAACTGTTGTAACAACCATGCATTGGCGTGCAGATAGAATTGGAGAATTAGAAAGCGGTGAAAATCATTTATTTTTGGTTGATTCTAGTGGCGGCGCTGCAATTAAGGTCTCAGACTGGGGTTTAGACTATATAGATGATTTGCACTGGCTAAATAATTCTCAAATATTATTTACAGGCAACAATTCCCTCGATGATTTACAAACACCATGGAAGCAGACTTCAGTCTTTCTGTTAAATGTTCAAAATAAAAAACTTGAAAAAATTTCTGATCAAAAAGGCGTATTTATGAAGCCCAAGGCATCTATTGATGGAAAGAAAATTGCTTTTATAGGTCATCCATCTAAAGATTATTCTTCAGTGGCTCATGATGTGTATGTTCACGATATAAGTTCCGGAAAAAATAAACAATCTACAAAAAATATAAGTTCATCGCCTAAAAATTTATTTTGGCTGCCAGGAAATCAACTGGTTTTTGATTTAGATGCAAGAGGCTCATCAAAAGTAATGAAACTTGATATAGATAATTTAAATCTTACAGAGGTTATTTCTGGTTTCACTGATCAATTTTTTCTTAGCTCAGTGCATAAAGATATTTTATATGGCACTCATGCAACGCCTAATAGACCTGGTGAAATTGCCTCAATAATGAATAGTCGATTAACTAGACTGACAGAATTTAATGAGCTGATCTTAGGTGAATATAATTTGGGGAAAACCCATGAGGTTAATTACCAAGCTCCAGATGGAACTCCAATTCAGGGTTGGTATATAACTCCCCCAGATTTTGATGAAAATAAAACATATCCCTTGATTTTGATTATTCATGGGGGTCCACACGCAATGTATAGACCAGCTTTTAATTATTCATGGCATCAATTTGCAAGTGATGGATATGTTGTTTTATTTACTAACCCAAGAGGCAGTACTGGCTATGGCACTGAGTTTGCAAATGTAATTGATAACGATTATCCCGGTGCTGGCGACTTATCAGATTTACTTGCAGGAGTCGACTATATTACAGACAAAGGTATTATTGATACATCTAGAATGTATGTTCAGGGCTGCAGTGGCGGCGGCGTATTAACCGCATGGGTAGTTGGGCATGATGACAGGTTTGCAGCTGCTGCCTCCTTATGCCCAGTGACAAATTGGATATCTATGGTTGGGACTACTGATATTCCCGCATGGACATTTGAATGGTTTGACAAACCTTTCTGGGAAGATCCTTTGAACTGGCTTGATAGATCACCAATCATGAGAACTGGATTTATTAATACACCAACATTGTTTATGACCGGCGTTCTCGATATTAGAACACCTATGCCTCAAACTGAAGAGATGTATGTTGCACTAAAAGAAGCGGGAGTTGATACAGCTTTAATTAGAATGAATGAAGAATGGCATGGAACAAGTTCTAAACCATCTAATTGGTTTAGAACATATGGCTATTTAACTGAATGGTACGAACGCTATAAGAAATAATTAGATATCTATGAAAGCGAGCTTTCAAAAGAGATGCCAGCTTTTATTAATCGTGATATGAGTGGCTGCCCAAGTCCAGACGCTGAGGTTAAGACTCCACCGTAATGAGATCCACCAGGAAGACTATCTGCATCTTCAATCAAGCAAAGTGCGCACTCTGAGACTAGCTTTGAAGTAACTTTGTATCCTGGATCACCCTTACCATGCATAGTAAAAACTGATTTCAGCCCATCTTCTGTTTCAACGATAAATTTACAATCAAACCAACCGTTTTCTTGGACAGCTTCTGAAGGCCCTTCTCCCGGCTTAGGTAAAAATGGTTTAACTAATTTTTTTAAAGGGGACATTAAAACTAAAACAGAAATTCCGGTAAGTATCAGTGATTTAAATGCGCTAAACCAAGATCTATGAAATGCATGTTCTTGGTAAGTGAAGTTAGTGCCATAAGATTCCTGTCTCAAAGCCAACAGCGCTTCAGTTCTTCTTACCACTCTCGTATTTGCAGCGGCCATAATAAATGGCCCTGACCATGCTTTAATTTCAGGCTTTTTTGCAATTCCCACTCTGTCACCACTGAGCTGCTTTTGTTCATTTGAATAAGAGTCATTAGGGTTAAGCAGGAATGGGTCTGTAAGATCATCTCCAAGATCTAATTCTCCCATTGAGAACATTGTTTCAAGCGTTCCCCCTGATGCTCCTCCCTTATATGAATGGAATGATTCGATTCTTTTAATTGGTTTTCCAATAGCTTTAGCTGAAAAGAAAGTTCCCAAATCTGATGGTATAGAATCAAACCCACATGATGGAATTATCCTGATACCTTTTGCTAATGCCTCTGCATGATGCTTCTCTATCAAACCCTTAACCCAAAAATTTTCACCAGTAATATCTACATAATGAGCATGGTTTTTGATGCAAGATGCCACCAACTTAGATCCATATCTATGAAAGGGTCCAGTTGTAGACAAGATTACTTTTGCTCTTGCGGTTAAATCATCTAACGCACTTTCATCATCAGAATCAGCAATTAAAATTTCTACTTTTGTTTGATTATCTTCTGCAACTTTTTTCAGTTTTGTTAAGTTCCTGCCAGCCATTGCCCAGGTGACTGTTGTATCTAGTGATTGAAAATATTTAACGCAAAGCTTTCCAGTAAACCCAGTGGCACCATAAATAATGATATCTATATCTTTTTCCATATTAAAAATTGTTGAGTTATTTATTACCTGATAATAAAGTGAATAAGGCTTGGAGTAAATTATGAAAATACTTGCAATAGGTGGTTGTGGAAGCATGGGTCGATATGCCATGAGAGCAGCGCAAAACTAT